>JBKJVO010000150.1:0-13309 GCA_046717305.1 Candidatus Limnocylindrales bacterium | reverse complement strand
GTGCGTGCGGGTGAGGCCGCGGCGACTCCGGATGCGGAAGTTGCCCCCGGCGTCACCCTCGGCGAGGTGCTCGAGACGTTCCGGGCGATCGAACGAATCCGGTCGCGATTCGGCCCGCGGGCGGCTGGCCGCGTCGTCGTCAGCTTCACCGAGCGGGCGTCGAACACCACGGACGTCCTCGAGCTGGCCGTCCGAGCGATCGGCGGGGAGGCCGCGGCCGGCCTGGACGTCGTCCCGCTCTTCGAGTCGGCGGCGTCCCTCGGTACGGCGGACGGCATCCTGGAGGCGAACCTCGCGGACGCGCCCTACCGTGCCCACCTGCGCGGCCGCGGCGACCGCCAGGAGGTGATGCTTGGCTACTCGGACTCGAACAAGGAGTCTGGGTTCCTCGCGGCGAACTGGCTGCTCCATGGAGCACAGGCGGCCCTGGCAAGGGGCGCCGACGCGCACGGCGTCGAGCTGACCCTCTTCCACGGTCGCGGCGGGACGGTGGGTCGCGGCGGCGGGCGCCTGGACCGGGCGATCCTCGGCCAGCCGCCGGGCACCGTCCGCGGCCGGCTCAAGGTGACCGAGCAGGGCGAGGTCCTCGCGGCGCGCTACGGGAACCCGGCGATCGCGCTCCGCCACCTCGAGCTCCTCGCCGGCGCGGTCATCGCGGCCGACGCGACCCCGTCCATCGCCCCGCCGGACGCCGACGCGCTCATGGATCGCCTCGCCGAGGCCTCCTCGACGGCCTATCACGCCCTCGTCTACGACGACCCCGGGTTTGCCGGGTTTTTCCGCCGGGTGACGCCGATCGATATTGTCGCGGGGATGCGGCTCGGGTCGCGGCCCGCCTCAAGGCGCGCCCGCGAGGCCCACGTGGACGAGGCGGAGACGATCGAGCGGCTGCGCGCGATCCCGTGGGGGTTTGCGTGGGCCCAGGCGAGAATCGAACTTCCCGGCTGGTACGGTCTGGGGGCGGCGATCGAGGACGTTCGCCGTGCCGATGGGCCGGCCGCAATCGAGCGGCTTGCCGCGCTGTATCGGACGTGGCCGTTCCTCACCGCGGTCCTGGACCACGCGGAGCTCGCGCTGGCGCGCTCGGACCTCGGCGTCGCTCGGCGGTATGCCGCGCTCGCAGCCGCTCCCGGCGACGACCACCGGTGGGCCGACATCGAGGCCGAGCACGAGCGGAGCGTGCGTGGCCTCCTGGCAATCACCGGACGGAGCCGGCTCCTGGAGGCGGCCCCGGCGATCGCTCGGGCGATCGAGCTTCGGAATCCGGATGTCGACACGTTGTCCCAGCTCCAGGTGGGTCGGCTCGCGCGGCTCCGGGCCCTCGCCGACGACGATCCGGGTCGCGACGACCTCGAGCGGCTCGTGCGATTGACCGTCAGCGGTGTCGCCGCGGGCCTCCAGGTGACGGGCTAGTGTTGCTTCCCGATCACGCTTTCGATCGGCACCTCGCCCGGCTCGATCGGAGCGTCCCGTGTTGCATTTCGACATGGGTGGACAGTTCGGCGCGTTGAACGCCCGGGCGCGTGGGCCGGAGCGGCCGTCGATGCGCAGTGCCGACCGAATCCACGCTCGGCGGCCGGCGGCCGACCGGAGTCCCGGCTGCCAGCGGTGTCGAGTCGTCCTCGGATGTCGAAATGGCAACTCGGGTCGGTCCGCCGGCGGGCGGCGGCGGTCCCTGGCCGTCGATCACGCCCCGCGAAGCCGCCGCGCGAGGACCTCGGCGAGGCGATCGTAGTCAGCGAGTTCGTTGTAGCGCTGGGCAGAGATCCTGACCGCGACCGCCGATGGAGGTGCGCCGGGTGATTCCCGCGCGGACGGCACGGGCCAGCCGAAGATCGGCACCTCGATCCGGTCCTCGGCAACGATCGAGGCCTTCAGGACGTCGATCTCCTCGTCCGGAAGCGCCAGCGGGAGGTGGATCGTTGCCATCGAGCCGACGAGTGCCGCTGGCGTGTGGGGCGTGACCCCGAGCGCCGCGGCGACGCGGGCGCGACCCTCGAGAACGAGGTCGTGGTTCGCCGCCATGACGCCCGGCCAGCCGTCAGGGTGGAGCCCGGCGATCGTCCGGAGCGCGGCCGGGAGCGCGAGGTAGGGCGTCGGGTCGCCCGTGCCCGTCCAGTCGAACTCCTTCCAGAGGCGCGGTCGGTCGGGGCGCAGGTCGTTGAAGCCGTGGCTGATGACGAGCGGGTGGATGGCGTCCTGCCGATCCGCCCGGACGTGGAGGACGCCCGATCCCTTCGGGCCGCACAGCCACTTGTGGCCGTTTCCGGTCCAGTAGGCCGCGCCCATCGCCTCGAGGTTCACGGGCACCATCCCCGGCGCGTGCGCGCCGTCGACGAGCGTGTCGATGCCCAGCGCGTCCAGGGCAAGGACGATCTCGGCAACCGGGAGGATCGTCGCGGTGGGGCTGGTGACATGGCTTACGACGGCGAGGCGCGTGCGTGGCGTCACGGCGTCGAGGAGCGCCTCGAGGACCTGCGCAGGTGCCTCGATCTCGAGGGGGAGGTGGGCGATGACGACCCTCGCGCCGGACGTCCGCGCCACCTCGCGCAGGGCGTTGACGACGGCGTTGTACTCGTGGTCGGTCGTGAGCAGCTCGTCGCGGGGCTCGAACCGGAGTGAGCGCAGGACGGTCGAGACGCCGACCGTCGCGTTCGGGACGAAGACGAGGCTCGCCGGATCGGCGCCCAGGAAGGCGGCCACGTCGCGGCGTGCGGCGTCCAGCCGATCCCCGAGTGTTGCCCACAGGAACCGGATCGGGCCGGCCTCCAGCTCATCGATCAGCGCCCGCTGCGCCTCCAGCACCGGCACCGGACACGCCCCGAACGACGCGTGATTGAGGAACGTGACCTCGGGGTCCAGGTGCCACGGAGAATCGGGTCCGTACGGCCGCACCCTGGGAGCATACGAGGTGAGGGGAACCCGGGCCCAACGTCGCGCTCAGGCGCCAATGACTGCCCCAGCCGCCTCGTGTCGTGGCGCCGGAGCGTGGGGCGGCCACCACCACGCCCCGGCCGCCCCGACGACCGTCCAGGCCCCCGGTCGGCCGGTCACGCCGGCCCGTTCGGGGAGACCCAGGATCGTGAACTCGGGGCCGTGGGGCAGGGCATCCACGATCGGACGCATCGACGCCACGCGCTCCGCCGTGGCGTGCGGCACGACGACGAGTCGGCCCGCCCAGCCAAAGCCGGCCACGAATCCATCCGGGGTCCACGTCCGCTCACCGAGGGCCGTCGCGCCGGCACTCGCCCCCGCGACGACGGCCCCGCGCGCCCGCGCCGCCTCGACGGCTCGCCAGGCAAGCGTGCCCGCAAGGACCTCGATCAGGACGTCCGGATCGCCGCCGGGGAGGTAGACCAAGTCCGCGCCGGCAAGCCGGCCCGCGATCGTCGCGTCCGCCGCGGATGTCGCGTCGACGACCCGTGCGTGGCGGATCCGGACCGGGGGTCCATCCCCGATCTCCGAAGCTTCGGCTGTCAGCCGCTCGAACGCCGCTGAGCCGACGGCGAACGCAAGGTCCGGCCGGTGCCGGGCAACGGCCGTTGTGAGGAGCTCCACGCGGACCGTCTCGGAAGGGGTCCCGCCACCGATCGCATCACCCGGTGAGCAGGCCCGGACCCGATCGCGCGCGGCAACTGCGGCCATGGTGAGCAGGTGGCGGAGGAACGGCTCGTCGCCGGTGAGGAACTCGCCGCCGCCGTGCAGGGCGAGCGACCCGATCACCGGCGCGGCTCGTCCGGTGGGGTCACGTCCTTCATCGGGGTGCGGTCGGCTGTGCTGTCGCCCCGCGGTCGTCCCAGGAGCCGGCCCAGCCCGTCCCGGAGCGTCACGAACGGTGCGAGGTAGGCGACGATCAGCAGCGGCACGAGGAACCGGGCCGGTGAAGGCACCGCTGCCACCAGCACACCCAGCAGCCAGACCGCGAGGAAGTAGGTCGTCAGGGACTGCCGTCGCCAGCCGGCCAGCTGCAACCGACGGGTCGGGATGAGGACGAGGAGGGCGACGAGCCCGACGAGGGCGATCGTTGTCGGCGACATCGACGGGATGGTACGCGGCGACCGGCTAGCATGCGGACCCTATGCGTATCGCCGCCTGGGTCCGCCAATGGAAGGCCATCCTGCCGCTCCTGGCGGCCGAGTTCGTCCTGTGGACTGGGTTCGGGGCGCTCCTGCCGGTGATGCCCCTCTACTTCACCGAGCACGGCGTTGACATCGCGCTCCTGGGAGTCGTCATCGCCGCCTGGCCGGCCGCCCGGCTCATCACGGAACCGCTCTTCGGGCTCCTCGCGGACCGGACGGCGCGCGTCCCGCTCATGGTGCTGGGCCTCCTGATCGCCGGCGCGTCGGTTGGCGCGATGGCGATCTGGACGGGGCCAATTGCGTTTATCGCGCTCAGGGCCGCGTCAGGGCTCGGGACGGCCATGTACGACCCGGCGGCGCGCGGCTACCTCGCCGACGGGGCACCCGATGGCCGGCGGGGCGAGGTGTTCGGCCTCTACAGCGCCGCGCAGATGGGTGGCATCCTGCTGGGGCCCGCGATCGGCGGCATCGGAACGGCCCTCGTCGGCGGGTATGCCTTCGTCATCGTTCTCGCCGCGGTCACGACATTCGTTGCCGCCATCGCGGTCGCGGCACGGGTTCCGGAGCTTCGCGGCCCGCACGTGCCGACCACGCCGCCCGGAGCGCTCGCGGAGTTCCCCGGTGAGCCGACGCTCAACCACGGGGACCTGGACGGCGATCCGGCCCGCCGGGTCGCGGTCGCGGTCCGGCCGGCGCCGGCGTCCCTCCGCCACCGGTTCATCGCAGCCGCGATCCTCGTCAATCTCGCCACGTTTTTCGGCGGTGGGTTGTACGAGACGATCTGGGCACTCTTCGTGACGGACCGGGGCGGTGGCGTCGAGCTCGTCGGACTGACGTTCGCGACCTTCGGGCTGACGACGATCCTGGTCTCACCGTTCGGCGGCCGGATTGTTGATCGGCGGGGTCCGTTCCCGTTCATCGTCGGCGGCCTGCTCGTGATGACGATCACGATGATCACCTATCCCTTTGCCCCGGACCCGTTGCTCTTCGTGCCGCTGGTCGCCATCGAGGCCGTCGGGTTCTCGTTCCTTGGACCGGCGACGTACGCGGTCATCGCCCGGGGCACACCCCCGGGCCGATCCTCCACGGCCCAGGGAGTCGTCGGCGCGGCGGGGACGGTCGGGACGATCACGGCGGCGCTCGCGACCGGCGTCCTTGCCTCCGTTGACCTCTCGTTCCCGTTCTTCGTGGGCTCGGCCGTCGTGATCGTCATGCTCGTGTTGACGCTCGTCGTCGGGGGCACGGCGCTGCGGGCGGCAGGCCCTGTGGCTGTCGTCAAGGCAGCGCACCCGATTGCTCCCGAAAGCTCACCGGCAGAGCGTTAGTGCAGACGCCTGACTCAGCATCGCGGTCTGACCGCCGATGCTCCCGGGGCAGCCGGCCGGTGTGTCGCCTGGCGCACAACCCGGACGAACCGACGCCGATTCGGGTCCACGGACGCCCCGAGGTTCGTCGGTTTTGTGCCGACCCCGACACCCGATCGACGATTCGATGGCTTGACCGGTCGGTTCACCCACGGCTGAGCGGCCCCGACCGACCCCGACCGACCCCGTGGGCCGTCGATGCGTCGCGGTTGTGTCGACCGCAGCACAACCTGCGGATTCTGGCGCGCGGCCAGGCGCGCCGGGCCGGAGTACAGGACGAGTACAACCGTTGACGAGTACAACCGTTGTCAGAAAGGGCCCGTTCGGCTAGAATGCGAAGTCGCGGGGTGGAGCAGCGGCAGCTCGTCGGGCTCATAACCCGAAGGTCAGGGGTTCGAATCCCCTCCCCGCAACCAATCCGCATACGCCTCAGAACCCCGGCCCCGACCAGCCGGGGTTCTTCCTTTGTCCCGCCGCGAGGCTTTCGGGTGCACGGGGCGATCGTGCTCGCCCGCCTACTCCCAGCGGAAGGTTCGCACCGTGAGGCTGGCCGCGCCGATGCCCCAGCCCGAGAGGAGCAGGAGTGAGCCGGCCGAGTCGGCGCCCGATCCCAGCGCAGCGCGGAATGTCTCCGCAAGGGCACTCGCGGGAAGCAGCCGCGCGATGGCGTCGATGGGCGCGGGAAGATGATCCACCGGGACCACGATTCCGCCGATCATGAGGAACCCGAGGAAGAGCCCGTTGGCGACGGCCAGCGTCGCCTCTGCCCGGAGCGTGCCGGCGAGAAGCAGGCCCATGCCGGCGAAGGCGAGGGTGCCAAGGAGGAGCGCCGCGGCGAACAGGGCGACGGACGTCCCGGCCGGTGCCCGCCAGCCCAGGATCACGGTCGCGACGACGAACAGGAGCGCGACCTGGAGCAGCTCGAGCGCGAGGACCGCGCCGACCTTTGCCGCGACGAGGCCCCAGCGGGGGAGCGGGGACCCGCCGAGCCGCTTCAGCACCCCGTAGCTCCGCTCGTAGGCCGTGGCGATCCCCAGGCTCACGAGGCCGGACGCGATCACCGCAAGGGCGAGCGATCCCGGGAGCAGGAAGTCCACCGGCCGCCCGCCAATCGCGGGCACCACCCCGGCCGTCGCGAAGAAGACCAGCACGGCCGCCGGAACGACGATCGTCACCAGGACGTTCTCGGCCCGTCGCGCGGTCAGACGGAGTTCGTGCACCGCGAGCGCGGCCACTGCCACGGCGGGCGACGCCGGCCGGCTCACGCGACCGCCCCCACGTCCCGGTCGCCGGTCAGCTCGAGGTAGCGCTCCTCCAACGAGGCCGCTGCTGCACGCAGCTCGATGATCTGGACACCCGCGTCCACGCACCAGCCGGCGAGCGCGGCCACGAGCAAAGGATCCGGCACGGCACCGTCGACGCGGTAGACCCCCGGCGCCTCGCCCAGCTCCGCGACCGCCACCGCGCCAGCCGAGACCGCCGCGAGCGCCGCCCCGAGCCCCGCCAACCCCGTCCGACCCGCCGGATCAAGCGCCCGTGCCAGCCGGAACCGGAGTCGCGGCGCCGCGCCGGCAGCCAAGTCCGCCGGCGTACCCTCGGCCACGATGCGTCCTCCGTGGAGGATCGTTACCCGGTCCGCGAGCCGCTCGACGTCGCCGAGATCGTGCGTCGTCAGGAGGATCGCCCGGCCATCCGCCCGGAGCCCCGCTACGAGGGCACGCGTGGAACGCCGCGCGTCGGGATCCATGCCGGCGGTCGGTTCGTCGAGGATGAGGACCTCCGGGTCCCCGACGAGCGCGAGCGCGAGCGCGAGACGTTGGCGCTCTCCGCCGGACAGTCGCCGCACCCGCGTCCCCGCCACGCCGGCGAGCCCGACGGCCGAGAGGAGCTCCTCGGGGTTCCGTCCGCCTTCGTGGAAGCGGGCGTAGAGCCGCAGCACGTCGCGCGGCGTGGAGCGAGGGTCGAGCCCGCCGCCCTGGAGCATCAGCCCCACCCGCGCCTTCAGGGCTGGACCGCCCCGCCCTGGATCCTCCCCCAGGACCAGGACGGTGCCACCGTCCGCCACCCGATACCCCTCCAGGATCTCGACCGCGGTCGTCTTGCCTGCCCCGTTCGGTCCCAGGAGCGCCACGATCTCGCCGGGGTGCACCGCGAGCGAGATGCCGTCGAGGACGACCCGAGGCCCGTAGCGCTTGACGACCCCCTCGAGCGCGAGCGCGGCGGCCGTCACGAGGCCGTCACGGGGTTACGAGGCCATGACGGGTCACGAGGCCATCACGGGGTCGAACCACCGGCCGGCCCGGAGATTGAGGCGTACAGGCGCTCAAAGTCGGCGTCGGTGAGCTCACCGACCTGGACTCCGCGCAGGATCCCGTCCCGGTCGATGAAGTAGGTCTGCGGCCGGGCGACCACCCGATACGCACTCCGGATGGCCCCGTCAGGGTCTTCGACGGTCGGCCAGGTGGCACCAAGTGCGGCGATGAAATCGCGCGCCGGTGCCGGCGGATCGAACATCAGGATCCCGACGAGGGCGAGGTCGTCCGCCTCATGTTCCGAGAGCTTCCTGAGGAAGAGGGGGAACTCGTTCCGGCACGGGGCGCATCCTGGACCCCAGAAGTTGACGATGACGGGCCGGCCGCGGAGGTTAGCCAGGGTCAGCGTCTCGCCGTCAAGCGTCGTTCCGGCGAAGGCCGGCGCCGGCAGCCCCTTCTGGATGGGATTGGCAGAACCTCCCGGCCCAGGTCGCAGCAGCGACACGCCGACCACGACGACCGTCGCGACGACGGCCAGAGCGACGGCAACGAGGATGGGACGGCGGCGAGGATCGATCCGAGCAGCCGTGACCGGCCCCCTACTTGACGGTGAGCGTCCCGGTCATTGTCGGGATCGGATGGATCGAGCAGATGAAGACGTACTGACCCGCCGGCAGCGCATCGTAGGCGTACGTCGCGGACGAGCCGCCGTTGGTGACCTCCTGGTTCTGGACGACGGTCTTCTTGTCGACGGCGCGGATGTCGATGTCATGGGTGACCCCGGAGGGATCCTGGTTCATGAACACGATCGTGAACGCCGTGTTCGCGGAGGCCATCAGCTCCTTCGTGTCATAGGCGATGTCCTTGGCGGTCACCTTGAACGCCGTCGCGGGTACTGTCGATGCGCCGCCCGAGGGTGCCGGTGAGCCACCCGGGCCTCCGGCTGAGTCGTTGGCCCCCGGCGGGATCACCCCGGTCTGCACGAGCACCGCGAGGACGAAGATCACCGCCGCGCCCTGCAGGAGCCGCCGCGGCCAGCCCGGCGCGGGAATGTTCTCGAGATGCCCGGTCCGATCCGCCTCAGCCGTCTTGGTGAACTCCGCCCGGGCGTCCACGAGCCAGCCGACGAGGGTCGCCACGAGGATGATCGCGCCCGCGGCGAGAATCCAGCCCCCTGCCACGAGGCCGGCCATCAGCGCGGTCACCCCGACGGCGCCGACCAACGGCCGGAACGACGGGCCCGGCAGGTGGACGCCGGGCGGCGGGCCGGCGTGGACGACCGCCGGGAGCGTCTCAACGTGCGTCGCGTGGTCGTAGTCGCGGATCGCCTCGCGGCCCCAGTAGAGCAGCGTGAGCACGAGGACGACCGTTCCCACGAGGAGCGCGTTCCCACCGACCACGAGCCCCCACATGAGCGCGGCCACCCCGCCTGCAACGATGATCGGGGCGTACGACGGGCCGGGCATATGCAGGTCCGGCGGGGCGATCGGGGTGAGGCGCGCGGGCGCCCGGCGTGTCGGGCCGGCGGTCGCGAACCGCCGGATCGTCCAGGCGAACCACAGGATGGTGATCCCCGCGAGCCCGAGCGGGAGGAGCCCGATGAGCTCGCCCCAGTCGGGAATGATGAACACGGACATCAGTTCGAGGATCGAGTGCCAGAGTGCTTCCATGCGACGCGCGGCGGCCTCAGTCCTGCGACGAGCCGGCGATCAGGACGTAGAACATGATCGACATCGCCACGCCCAGCGCCGCGAGCATCGTCACGCCGGCCCACTCGATGTGGTAGCCCAGCGGCACCGCGCCGAGCGCGTAGATGGCCGCGATGACCACGAAGGTCGCGCCGATCACGATGACGTTTCGGGGATGCCGCATCGGGTGCATTCGCAGTCCCTCCCGCTACAGGAAGTAGAGGATCGAGAAGAGCAGGATCCAGACGATGTCCACGAAGTGCCAGTACAGGGAGACGGCCTCTACCGCATCGTGGTGGCGAGCCGAGAACTGGCCGGCCATGCCCCGGTAGAGGATGACCCCGAGCATGAGGACGCCGCCGAAGACGTGCGCGCCGTGGAATCCGGTGAGCGTGAAGTACGTCGTCCCGAACGGGCCGGACCCCAGGGTCATGCCCTCCTCGAAGAGGATGCTGTAGTCGTACGCCTGGAGGAGCAGGAAGATGACCCCGAGGACGAACGTCATGCCGATGTTCCGGATGAACCCCCGCCGGTCATTCCGCTTGATCGCCGACACCGCGAGCTGGCACGTGACCGAGCTCAGGACGAGGATGACCGTTGCGACGAGGATGACCGAGAACGGGTTGAGGATGTCCGCGAACTCCTCCGGCGGCCACGGCTTGTTGGCCGCGCGTGTGGCGAAGTAGGCCGCGAAGAGACCGGCGAAGAACATCACCTCGGACGTGATGAACAGGATCATCCCGAGGATGACGTTGCTGATCCCGCCGCGGCTCTCGTGGGCGAGGCCCGCGACGGGGCCGGGCTCCGCGGTCATGAGGGCGTGGCTTTCGGAGGTCACGTTCGTCGTCCCTCTCAGTGCCCGGACTGCCCGTGGCGGGCGTCGAAGAGCGGGCGTTCGGAGCGGATCTCCGGCAGGTGATCGAAGTTGTACGGCGGCGGCGGCGAGGACGTCGCCCACTCGAGCGTGTTCGCCTCCCACGGATCGTCGCCCGCGATCTTCCCGTTCCGCAGCGAGACGAAGACGTTCCAGATGAACGGCAGCATGGACGCGGCGATCATGAACCCGCCGACCGTGGCGGCGAGGTTCCAGTCGTTCCAGCCCGCGTCGCTCGCGTAGTCCGCGATCCGGCGAGGCATCCCCGCCAGCCCAAGCATGTGCATCGGGAAGAATGTCAGGTTGAACCCGATGAACATCAGGACGAACTGGACCTTGCCGAGGCCCTCGTCCAGCATCCGGCCGGTCATCTTGGGGAACCAGTAGTAGACGCCGGCGAAGACACCGAAGACGGACCCGCCGAAGAGCACGTAGTGGAGGTGCGCAACGACCCAGTACGTGTCATGGAGCGCGAAGTCTACGGGGACGGCCGCGCTGAATGCGCCGTTGATCCCGCCGATGAGGAACATCGTCAGGAAGCCCAGCGCGAAGATGAGCGGCGTGGACAGCACCAGCTGGCCGCGGAAGAGCGTGAAGACCCAGTTGAACATCTTCACGCCGGTCGGGACCGAGATCATGAACGTGACGAGGCTGAAGAACGGCAGGAAGACCGCCCCGGTTGTGAACATGTGGTGGGCCCAGACCGAGAAGCCGAGGGCGCCGATTCCCGCCGTCGCGAAGACGAACGCCTTGTACCCGAAGAGCGGTTTCCGACTGAAGACGGGCAGGACCTCGCTGATGACGCCCATCGCCGGCAGGACCATCACGTACACGGCCGGGTGCGAGTAGAACCAGAAGATGTTCTGGTAGAGGACGGCGCTGCCGCCGCCGAACGGATCGAAGAAATGACCGCCGTAGTTGCGGTCGATGAACAGCATGACGAGCGCGCTCGTGATGACCGGCGTGGCCATCAGGACGAGGACGCTGGTCACGAGGATCGTCCAGACCATGATCGGCATCCGGAACAGCGTCATCCCGGGCGCCCGCATCTTGAAGATCGTGACGAGGAAGTTGATCGCGCCCAGGATCGAGCTGGTGCCGATGAGCGTGAGCGACACGATCCACAGGTCTTGACCGGCCCCCGGGGACTTGAGCGGTCCCTCGGCGGACAGGGGCGGGTAGGAGGTCCAGCCGGCCGCGGCCGCGCCCCCCGTGATGAAGCTCGACAGGAGGAGGATCCCCGCGAGCGGCAGCATCCAGAACGAGAGGGCGTTGATCCGCGGGAACGCCATGTCCGGTGCCCCGATCTGGAGCGGAACGGCGTAGTTGCCGAGCCCGGCGAGGATCGGGATGATGAACAGGAAGATCATCACCGTGGCGTGCATCGTGAACATCTCGTTGTACACGTGCTCGTCCGTCAGGAACTGGAGGCCGGGCTGGGCGAGCTCCGCCCGAACGACGAGCGCGAGCACGCCGGCGATCATGAAGAACGTGAACGAGTTGATCAGGTACATGATCCCGATCTTCTTGTGATCGGTGGTCGTCAACCACTCGTAGAGTCCGCCGCGCGAGTACGTCGAGGCGGCGGGGCTGAGGGCGTGGGTGGCCATGCCGCGCTCCTTACTTGACCGTCAGGGTGCCGGTCATGTTCGAGTGGATCGAGCAGAAGAACGTGTACGTGCCGGCCGGCAGCGGCTCGTACGCGTAGTTCGCCGAGGTGCCGCCGTCGATGGTGTCCTCGTTCGCCACGACGCTCCCGCCGCCGTCGCGGATATCCACATCGTGCGTGATGCCGGACGGATCGTCGTTCGTGAAGGCGATGGCGAACGGCGCGTCAGCGGGGACATCGAGCGCGTTCGTGTCAAACATGACGCCCTTCGCGGTGACGTTCAGGACCCGTCCGCTCGGAAGGGGCTCCGGCGTGGCGTTGTTCCTGGCGATCAGGGCCTGCAGCCAGGCGTCGTAGTCCGCCGGCGAGAGGGCGATGACGTTGAAGAGCATGAGCCGATGGCCGGTCCCGCACAGTTCGGCGCACTGGCCGCGAAAGATCTGGCCGGCCTCGCTTTCGTCCACCGTGAACTCGAACCGGTTGGTCTGGCCGGGCACGACGTCCCGCTTGAACAGGAACCGCGGGACGTAGAACGCGTGGATCACGTCCGGGCTGTCCAGCGTGACCTGGACGGATCGGCCAACCGGTACGGCCATGCCGCCCCGGCCGGTCCCGGTGTCATAGACCGGGGCGAGCTGGGTCGCGACCTTCGAGCCGCTCGCGTCCAGGTACTCGAACTGCCACTGGAACTGCCCGGCGACGGCGTGGATCCGGATGTCCGGCTGGGCGCTGATCGCATCGACGCGACCGAGGGCCTGCCACGAGATGACGAAGAGGAACAGGACGATGGCCGTCGGAATGAGCGTCCAGATGATCTCTGCGACGTTGTTCCCGTGGGTCTGGACCGGCAGCTCGAGGTCCTCGGGTCGGCGCCTGTAGCGGAGCACGCTCCAGACGATGAGGCCTTCCACCAGGATGAAGATCGCCAGGGCGAACGCGAAGACGATGTCGTACAGCCCGCGGATTTCACGGCCCTGCGCGGTCGCCGCTTGGGGCGGGTACAGGGTGGAGCCCAGGCCGCTCATGAAGACGGCGACGACGAGCGCGATCAGGATGGCGACCACGACGCCGGCGACGATCGCGTCGGGCGCAGGCCGCTTCCTGGGGGTACTCGACATCGGGTGTCCTCGGATGGGTGACGGTGACGATGCCGGCGGTGCGGGTCGGACCCTCCGGCGGAACGCGAACGCGGCCCGTCACGGGGACAGGCCGCTGGAAATGATACCCGAGGGCGGATGGTCCGCGCGGGTGCCCGGACCGGCCGTACGCATCCGAACGTCTGGCGCTGGCGCGCCTCGCATCGCCCGCTCCAGCCTTGCGCCACGGGCCCCTGCGCCGGGCCCGGGGAGCCGTCCTTGCAGCCCTCCCTGATGCTGGGATCAGCATCTTGGCCGGAAGCGGGCCGCCACGGTCCATCGTGCCGGCCAGCTGTCGGCCGGCCGA
>JBKJVO010000149.1:0-9523 GCA_046717305.1 Candidatus Limnocylindrales bacterium | reverse complement strand
AGATAAGGGCCTAAACGATCCATGATGTCCGCGACCAGACCGAGGTAAATGGCCGCATCGGCCACGAAGAACTGTGGCTCGTTGTTGTAGCGCACCAGCGTCAGGCGGCCCTGGAGGACGCGCCGCTCCTCGACGTGGGCGATCTGCGTCGCGAAGTTGTGGCCCTGGATCCCGTCCGGGTTGTTCAGGAAGTTCAGGGCGTTGTCGATCGCAAGCCCGAATCGGGCCCGCCACGCGACCAGGCGCTCGTGAACCTCCGGCGGGATGCGGACCTCAGCCACCTCGTCGAAGACCTCCGGCGCAACCGTCAGAAGGCCCACAAGGGTGGTCCCCGCGCGCGCGCCGAGCATCACCTGGAGGCTCCGCTCGAGGGTGAATACCTCCGAGTCGAACCGCGGGCTCGTGATGACGTCCGTGAGGAGGTCCTCGACGTTGTCGAGCGTGCCGGGCTCGGCGACTGCATTCGCGAGGTGGCCGATCTCCTCCTTGAACAGGAATTTCTCTTCGTGGTCGAGCATGGCGCCGATGGTAGCACCCGGAATCGCGAGGCCCCGGCGACCGTGCCGGGGCCTTGTTGGTGACTCGGGAGCGAGGCAATCTACGGGTAGAGGCCGCGCAGGGACATCGCGTCGGCGACGCGGCGAACGGCCAGCAGATACGCCGCAGTCCGCATGTCGCATTGCTCGCGTCGGGCGATCGCGAGCGTCTCGCCGAACGCCTTGACCATGATCTCCTTGAGCTTGGCGTTCACGACCTGCTCGCTCCAGTGGTCGCGGTTGAGGTCCTGGACCCATTCGAAGTAGGAGACCGTCACGCCGCCGGCGTTGCACAGGATGTCCGGGATCATGAACTTCGAGGCCTTCCAGAGGATCCGGTCCGCCTCCGGCGTCGTGGGGCCGTTCGCGGCCTCGGCGATCAGCTTCGCCTTGATGTTGCCCGCGTTGGCCTCCGTGATCTGGTTCTCGAGGGCCGCCGGGATGAGGATGTTGCAGTCGACCTCGAGGATCTCGGCGTTGCTGATGTCTGTCGCGCCCGGGAAACCCTGGACGGTGCCGTGCTCCTTCTTCCAGGCAATGACCCTGGGGATCTCCAGCCCAGCCGGATTGTGGATGCCGCCAGTCGAGTCCGAGACGGCGACGACCGTGGCGCCCTCGGCGGTGATCAGGGTTGCCGCGATGGATCCGGCGTTGCCGAAACCCTGAACCGAGACCTTGCACTTCGGGAGTTCCATCCCGAGGTGGCGCGCCGCCTCAACGATGCAGTAGACGGTGCCGCGCGCGGTCGCCTCGTTGCGCCCCTCGGAGCCGCCGAGGCTGATCGGCTTCCCCGTCACGACGCCCGGGACCGTATACCCCGCGTGCATGGAATAGGTGTCCATCATCCAGGCCATGATCTGGGCGTTCGTGTTGACGTCCGGGGCCGGGATGTCCTTTTCCGGGCCCACGAGGACCTCGATCTCGGTGAAGAACCGGCGGGTCAGCGCCTCGAGCTCGCGCATCGACAGCTGCTTGGGATCGACGATGACGCCGCCCTTGCCACCGCCATAGGGAATGCCGACGACCGCACACTTCCAGGTCATCCACATCGCGAGGGCCTTGACCTCGTCGATCGAGACGTCCTGGTGGTAGCGGATGCCACCCTTGGCGGGGCCGCGGCCGAGGTTGTGCTGGACCCGGTAGCCGGTGAAGACGCGAACGGAGCCGTCGTCCATGTGGACCGGAAAGTGGACAGTGAACTCGCGGCGTGGCTCGCGCAGGACGGCGCGCATCCCCGCATCCAGGTTCAGCCTCTCCGCGGCCAGGTCGAACTGCTGCTGCGCCACCGCCCAGGCGTTGATCGGGGCGGTCACGTGCTCGGTGGTCATGTGCTCGGAGTTCCTCCGGTTCGGGTCGGCGACCGCGGGCCCGAATGGTGAGCCGTCTCCCGGACGACCCCACGGTGCGCGACGCAACCCGGAGAACGGGACACCTCACGCGTGAAAAGCGAGCGGAGTATAACCGGGCTCGCGACCGATCGACACCTGCCGGAATCCCGTTCGCAACCATGCCGCAACCATCGGGTATCCGGGCCGTCCGGCCCGGTTGCGAGGCAGTCGGGTTGCCGCGAGGACCGGCGATTCCGGGCGGTCCGGTGGCGGCGGCCCCGCGGCCCCGCGCTACTCGTGCCGGTGGAGCGCGACGGCCCCGACGCAGCCCGGGCCCAAGTGCGGCCGAGCCGGGTGCCACCCGCGCCACGACCGAGCCGGGTGCCACCCGCACCGGGGCCGGGCGTCACGTTGCCGCCAGGTACTCACCCCGTGAGTGATAGGCGGCGCGGGCCATGCCCCAGCCGGGCGAATCATCGTCGGGCCATAGCGCGGCGTGCGTGGACGAACGATGATCCGCCGTTCGCGCCCGCCCATTCGGCCCGCGACCACCGCCTTGCACTCACCCGGTGCGTGGCGGGAGGGTTTTGCCCGCGAGGTCCGTCTGGGCCGGTGGCTGCGGGCTGCCCGGTGGCGGCGGGCCCGAGGCCCAGCGCTACTGAGGCCGGTAGAGCGCGACGGCGCCGACGCAGCCCGGGCCCAGGTGCGGGCCCACCGATGCCCCGACGAGGTCGATGGTCACGTTCGCGGGGTCGATCCCGCCGGGCACACGCTGGACGATCTCGTCGCGGAATGCCTCGACGTCCGCACTCGTTGTGTGAAGGACGGCGAGGCGCTCCATGGGGCGGGTGCAGATGAGCGCGATGACGCGCTCGCGCGCCTTGCCGCGGGTCCGAACCTTGTCCGCCGTCTCGACCTTGCCGTCCCTGACCTCGATGATCGGCTTGAGCGATAGGAGGGTTCCGATCGCCGCCTGGGCGCCGCTGATCCGGCCGCCGCGCTTCAGGTACTCGAGCGTGTCGAGGGCGACGAACGTGGCGATGTCGACACGGCGTGCCTCGCAGACGCGTGCGATCTCGGAAGCGCCGACGCCCGTCCGCGCCAACCCGGCAGCGAGCTCGGCGAGAATCCCTTCGCCCATCGACACGCCGATCGAGTCGACGATATGGATCTCGCGATCCGGAAGCATCCCCTTCGCGATCTCGGCACTCTTGATCGTGCCGGACAGCGTGCCCGCGACGTGGATCGAGACCACCGCGTCCGCGCCGGCTGCGAACGCGGCGTCGTAGACGGCCTTGAAGTCGCCCGGCGAAGACGCAGCCGTCGTCGGAAACGGTGCGTCCGGCGCGGTCATGCGGCGCCAGAAATCGTCCGTCGAAAGTTCGATGCCCGCCTTGAACGACTGGGGACCGAAGCTCACGATGAGCGGGACCATCGAGATCCCGAGCTCTGCGGCCCGGGCGGGGGTCATGTCCGACGCGGAATCGGTGACGATCGCGACGTGGCTCACTGCGTCCTCCTCGGAGGCGCCGTGCCGTGCACGCGGGACGCCTCCACTCCTGCGCGGATGATACGGGCACGGGACGGCCGTCCGGTACCCTTCCCGACGATGGATCGATCCCTGCGGGCCGTGCTCCTCGGCACCTTCACGCTCCGGTTCAGCACCGGCCTCACCGGCGCCATGCTCGCCTTCTACCTCGCGGACCTCGCCGACGCCGGGCAGGCCGGGATCGACGGCAAGGTCGTGGGACTGCTCGCGGCGACGTTCTACGTGGCGGAGCTCGTCCTGTCGCCGCTGTTCGGGATCCTGGCGGATCGAGTGGGCCACCACCGGGTCATGCTCTATGGGCCCGCGTTCGGGGCGGTCGCGGTGGTCATGACCGCGCTCACCTCGAACGTCTTCGTGCTCGGTGGAACCAGGATCCTCGAGGGCGCGAGCACGGCGGCGTCCGTGCCGTCCATCCTCGGCTTCATCGCCCTTGCGACGGCGGGCAACGAAGCCCTGCGGGGCAAGGCGGCCGCGCGCTTCGAGGGCGCGACGCTGGCCGGCCTCGGGGCCGGGTTCATCGTGGCGCCGAAGCTCTTCGAGCTCCTCGGGCCGAACGCATTCCTCCTCAACGCGGTCTTCTACCTCGTCTCGTTCCTCATCTACCGCTTCGGCGTGGCGGATCCGGCCGGCGAGCAGGCGGCGCTCGCCGCCCGGCACACCGGCATCCGCCGCTACCTCGATCTCGTCGGACATTCGCATGTCCTCCTCCTCGCGCCGACGTGGATCGCGGTGAACGCGTCCATCGGGCTCTGGTTCAGCCAGTCGCTTTTCCAGCTCTCGAAGCCGAACCCGGCGTTCCCCGACCAGTGGCTCCTCCAGGGGTTCTCGGCCAACGAGATCACGGTGGGGGCGATCGGGATCGCGATTGTCTTCGGGGCCGGGATCATCTGGTGGGGCGACCGATTCGACCGATTCCGCCGAACCACGATCATCCTGTTCGGCGTCCTCGGCGGGATCGGGCTCGTGGCGGCCGGCCTGGTCGTCAACCACGGGGCGTTCGATGCCGGCGAGTCGCTCGGGCACACGGCGCTCATCGCCGCGGCATCGATCGTCGTCGCGGCCGGCCTATTCGTTCTCGCCGGCGCCACGCCGGCGGCCGTCGGCCTGCTCGCCGACGTGAGCGAGCGGTTTCCGGGAGATCGCGGCGCGATCATGGGCCTCTACTCCGTCTTCCTCGCCGTCGGGCAGATCGGGGGCAGCCTGATCGGGGGCGTGGTTGCCGATGCCCTGGGGATGGACGGCCTCCTGTTCGCGACGGGGGCCCTCCTCCTCGTCGCCCTGGTGCCCCTCTCACGGCTTCGTGGGATGGAGCACCACCTCGGCCCGGGGATGGCGTCCACGCTCGAGGCCGTCGAGGCGTGACGGAGGCCGGCACGAGCCCGCTGGTCCCCGTCCCCCTCGCACGCGGCCGACGCGGTGCCGTCGTGGCGCCGCACCACCTGGCGACCGAGGCCGGCCTGTCCATCCTCCGTGCCGGCGGACACGCCGTGGACGCGGCGATCGCCACGAACGCGGTGCTCGCAACGGTCGTCCCGAGCTCATGCGGGATTGGCGGAGACGCGTTCTGGCTCGTGTGGGACGCAGCGGCGGGACGGCAATTCGCCCTCAACGGGTCCGGGCGCGCGCCCGGCGGGGTGGACGCGGCGGCGCTCCGGGCGCGCGGCCTCACGACCCTTCCGCTCCGCGGCCCCCTCAGCGTCACGATCCCGGGTGCGGTCAGATCATGGGGCGACGCGCATGCACGATTCGGGCGGCTCTCGCGGGACGTCGTCCTGGCGCCGGCGATCGAGCTTGCCCGCGGCGGATTCCCGGCCTGGGACGGGTTCATCTCTGCCGTGGAGCGGACGGTTCCCATCGTCCTCGAGGCGCTCGGCGTTGGCACACCCTTCGCGCATCACTACCGGCCTCACGGGCGACCGTGGCAGCCCGGCGAGCTGGTCAGACTTCCGGCCCTCGCCGCCACCCTCGAGCGCCTTGCAATCGAGGGCTTCGATGCCTTCTACGACGGGGACCTCGGCGAGCGGCAGGCTCGCTTCCTCGCGGAGGCCGGCGGGTTCCACGCGGCAGCCGACTTCCGCGATCACACCTCCACCTGGACCGAGCCGATCTCGACGACTCATCGCGGGGTCCGGGTCACGACGCACCCGCCGAACGCATCGGGCATCGTCGCGCTGCAGCTCCTGAACATCCTGGAGGCCGGTGGACCGCCGGCCGATCGGGCGTTCGGCGCCGATGGGTCGGTCGCCGACCCGCGCTGGATCCACCGCGCGATCGAGGCCGCGAAGCTCGCGATGGCGGACCGCGATGCCCACCTCACGGATCCCGAGTTCCACGAGATCCCGGTCGCGCGACTGCTCGACAAGGGCTACGCGGCGGAGCTCGAGGCGCGGATCGACCCCGACCGCGCGTCCGAGCCCGTACCGTCCACCAACCCGCCCGGCGGTGGGACGATTTACCTGGCGGTGGTCGACGCCGAGGGCAATGCCGTCAGCCTCATCGAGTCGAACTACCTCGGATTCGGGTCTGGTCTGGTTGATCCGGAGACCGGCATCCACTACCAGAATCGGGGCTCGTACTTCTCGCTCGAGCCGGGCCACGCCAACGTCCTCGCGCCGCGCAAGCGAACGCTCCACACGCTCCTGCCGGGCATGCTCTTCCGTGAGCCGGACCGGCCGTGGGTCGTCGCGGGCTCCATGGGCGGCGACGCGCAGCCACAGATCCACGCGCAGCTCGTGAGCGACCTCGTCGATGGGCGGCTCGACATTCAGTCCGCCGTTGCGGCACCTCGATGGTTCGTGGAACCGGAGGCGCATTTCGCGCCGCCGACGGTCCTCCGCGCAGAACCCCGGTTCGGGCCCGGCGTCCTCGAGACGCTCGTGACGATGGGCCACGACGTCCGGCCGACGGAGCCGTTCGACTCGGGGCTGGGGCACCAGCACGCGATCGAGCTCGTGGAGGGCGGCCCGTCGGCCGACGGCGGGTCCGTGGCCGCCGCCACCGACCCGAGAAGCGCGGGCCTTCCGGCCGTCTGGTGAGCGCCGGGTCGGCCGCACGCCGAGGGACTTGCGGCCCAGACCTGATCTGCGATACTCCGCGTCGCCGGTGGCGCGGCTGCGCTCACACGACCGCCGCCACCGGTCTCCCCACCTTGGCCCAGCCCCGGAGTGATCGGTGACCTCGAACGTCGGCCAGAACTACCCGTATACGAGCGAGACCGAGGCCGAGCGTTCGAAGCGGATCGCCGCGCTCGTGACGGCTCGCGAGGGCCTGGCCGCTACGCTTGCGGCCGAGTCAACCCCGCTCGACGGCAACGACCGATGGTGGGTCTGGAAATGCCCGAGCCCGGGCTGTGAGGGTCTCCTGCATGCGGCCGGGTACGCCCGTGACCTCCACGCCGTCTTCGTCGTCTGCGACGGGACGTGCGCAAAGACGTTCCTGCGCTGACGCCCGTTCCCGGCGATCCGGGGGCGGCGATCGACGCCCCGCGGGCAGCAACGGAAGCCGAGGTGACGGCGTCCCGCCGACGCCTGATGCTCGACGGCCTCGGGATCATCGCGACCACCAGCGGGTTCGGGCTCGTCTATGGGCTCGCGGCGCGGGCCGCCGGGTTCTCGCCGCTCGAGGCGAGCGCGATGAGCGTCATCGTCTTCGCCGGCGCCGCCCAGTTCGCTGCGGTGGGCTACGTCCTCGGCGGGTTCTCGTGGCTGGGCGTCGTGCTCCTCACCGCGTTCCTCAACGCGCGCCACCTGCTCTACGGAGCGGCCCTCGCCCCATACCTCGCGGACCGGCCCCGCCCGCTCAGAGCGCTCATGGCCCACCTCCTGACTGACGAGGCGTTCGCGTTGTCGATCGCCCACTTCCGCCGGATCGGGCGAGCGGATCTCCGGGCTTACTGGTGGGCCGCCATCGTGACCACCTTCATCCCGTGGAACATCGCCACGCTCGTCGGCGTGACCGTCGGTGGGCAGATCCCGGATCCGTCCCGGTTCGGGCTGGATGTCGTGTTTCCCGCTGCCATGGCCGGTCTGGCAGTCGGGTTGATCACTGGCCGCCGCGAGCTCGTGGCGGCGATCGTGGGCGCGGTCGTCGGGGTCGCCGTCGGGCTTGCGTGGGATCCCGCGGCCGGCATTCTCGCCGGGGGATTGCTGGGCCCGGTCGTGGGAATGCTGACGCCGGCCGGACCGGTCGAGGCGCCCCGATGAAGTCGGAGCTCGTCTGGCTCGCGGTCCTCATGGGGGCTGCGACATACCCGTGGCGGGCAGCTCCGCTCCTCGCGCCGGGGATGCATCGGCTGCCTATTCGCGTCCAGGAATATTTCCGACTCGTGGGGCCGGCGGTGCTCGCGGCGCTTGCCGCGGTGAACGTGATGGTCGTCATCGACGCCGAGCGGCATCCTTCGTTCCACGTCGGGGTCGAGTGGCTCGCGGTTGGCGCCTGCGTCCTGCTCGTCGCGGTTCGGCGTGGCCTGCTCGTTGGGCTGGTCGCCGCCGCGTCGCTCGCGACGCTCGCCCGGTGGGCGCAACTCGCCTGACGCGGCGGCGGCCGTGCGCGCGTGGTGGGCGGGCGCCTCGAATGGCTCGAGCGCCCGGGCCTCCGTGCGGCGCGGTCTGCCACCCCTGCGGGCCGGTTTCTCCACAGTGCTCACCCGGCGAACCTTGGAAGCGGATCGGGACGCCAGGCCCGTCGTAGACCTGAGAGACGCTCTCATGCGCTCACCCGGTGAGCATTCGGGAGATCTTCAGCTCCGGCCGGCACGCGGGGCGGCGAGCCCGGGGGATCCTGACGTCGCGGTAACCTGGGAGGAGCGTTGCCGGACGGCGTCGGCCTCGATCTCCACGAGCAGCTGCGGTTCGATGAGCGCGGAGACCACGATGAGCGTGGCCGCCGGCCGGATATCGCCAAAGACCTCGCCGTGGACCTCGGCAACCCGTGCGGCCGCGGCCGGGTCCGTGACGTACATCCGCGTCCGAACGACATCGGCGAGCGTGAACCCGGCCTCGACCAGGGCCCGTTCGATGATCCGAAGGGCCGCTCGTGCCTGGGCGGCGGGGTCCCCGAGGTGGTCGTACCCGGGATCCGTGGTCCCGGCGACCCAGCACTGGTCGCCCACGACGACCGCCCGGCTGTAGCCGTAGGGCCCCTCCAACGGGCTGCCCGAGCTGACGCGAAGCCGGGCCTGAGCGGGCCCCTCGTCGGGCATCAGCGAGTCCGCCACGCTGCCACGACCGGGTCCCGGCCCGTCGCGAGCAGCAATGCCGCCAGGAGCGTCGTCCGCGGCACGATCGAATCAACCTCCAGATACTCATCCGGCGAGTGATCGCGCCCGCCGACGGGGCCCAGGCCGTCGATGGACGGGACGCCCATACCGGAGGTCGTGTTGGCATCGGACGCGCCCCCCGTGCCCACGTCCGTCGTCGAATAGCCGAGCCGCGCCGCGAGGGCGATGACGTGATCCGCCAGCCGTCCGGACCGCTCAAGCTTCTCCATCGGCAGCCAGCCCGCCATCTGGTCGATCGTCACGGTCACGTCGGGCACGCCGGGTTCCGAGGCGATCTCGCGGACGGCCGCCACCGCCGCCTCAAGCTCCGCACGCGTGACACCCCGCACGTCAACCTCGAGGTTCGCGAGGTCGGACACCACGTTCGGGCGCGTGCCGGACTGGAAGACGCCAACGTTGGCGGTCACTCCGGGCCATCGGCCATTGAGCGCCTGGATCCTCTCCACGATCCTGGCGCCGGCGAGGATCGCGTTGCGGCCCGCCTCTGGTTCGACCCCCGCGTGTGCCGCGCGCCCGTGGACCGAGAGGCGAAGGTCCGCGATCCCCTTCCGCGACGAGACGAAGTCGCCGTTCGCGCGGGCGCACTCGAGGACGAAGCACGCGTCAGAAGTCGCCGCGATCTCGCGAATGTGCGGCGTGGAGCTCGGTGAGCCGATCTCCTCGTCCGGGTTCGCGATGTATGTGATCTGCTCGAACGGGAGGGCCTCCCACGAGCCACCGCCGAGTTTGCGCAGTGCCGCGAGGGCGTGGATCCCGCCGAGGAGGCCCGCCTTCATGTCGGTGACGCCCGGGGCCCTCGCGATCCCCTCCTCGATGCGGAAGGGCCGCTGCG
>JBKJVO010000148.1:0-3309 GCA_046717305.1 Candidatus Limnocylindrales bacterium | reverse complement strand
GCCGGCGCGGTCACGAGCATCACCGAGTAACCCGAAATGGCAAGAGTCGAAGCGCGGCCCACCCTCCAGCTTGCTTGCACCGAGTGCAAGGAGCGGACGTACACGACACGCAAGAACAAGAGGAACGATCCCAACCGGATCGAGCTGAACAAATACTGCCCACGCTGCCGGCGCCATACGCTTCATCGCGAGGCGAAGTAGCATCCGGCGTCCGCAGGGGTGTAGCTCAATTGGCAGAGCACCGGTCTCCAAAACCGGCGGTTGTAGGTTCGAGTCCTATCGCCCCTGCCACACCTGAAAGGCAAGACAGAACTCCGTGACCCGTATCCGCCGCTTCACATCCGAAGCGGTCTCCGAGCTGAAGAAGGTCTCCTGGCCCACGGTCGAGCAGACCCGCAACCTGACCGTGCTCGTCTTCACGGTCAGCCTTGCGGTCGGCGTCTATGTCTTCATCTGGGACCGGCTGTTCCAGGGCGTCATCGGCTTCCTGACCGGGGTGTTCGTGTGAGCATGGTGATGAGCGAAACCGAGACGAGCGGACCGGAGAAGCGCTGGTACGTCATCCACACGTACTCCGGCTACGAGAACAAGGTCAAGGCCAACCTGGAGCACCGCATCGAGTCGATGGGGATGGAGGACCGGATCTTCCAGGTCCTGGTGCCCATGGAGGACGAGATCGAGATCCGCCAGGGCCAGCGCCACACCGTCCAGAAGAAGGTCTACCCGGGGTACGTTCTCGTCGAGATGATCCTCGATCCGGACAGCTGGTTCGTCGTCCGGAACACCCCAGGCGTCACCAGCTTCGTCGGCGGCTCGAACATCCCGGGCGTGCGGAGCGAACCCATCCCGCTGGACGAGACCGAGGTCAAGCAGATCCTCCGGCACATGGGCGTTGAGACGCCCAAGTACCGCGTCGCGTTCACGAAGGGCCAGAGCGTCCGCGTCACGGACGGGCCATTCTCCGAGTTCATCGGGACCGTCGACGAGGTCAACCCTGAACGCAACAAGGTCAAGGTTCTGGTGAGCATCTTCGGCCGGGAGACGCCCGTCGAGCTCGACTTCCTCCAGGTCGAGAAGCTCTAGGCAAGCAGAAGGGATCCCGCCCCAGTGGCCAAGAAGGTTCGAATCGTCCTGACGCTCCAGCTGCCCGCCGGCAAGGCGACACCCGCGCCGCCGGTCGGCACCGCCCTGGGGCCTCATGGCATCAACATCATCGAGTTCACGAAGTCGTACAACGAGAAGACGGCCGACAAGGCCGGCCAGATCATCCCCGCCCAGATCACGATCTTCGAGGACCGCTCGTTCACGTTCATCCTCAAGACTCCGCCCGCCGCGGACCTGCTCCGCAAGGCGGCCGGCGTCGACAAGGGTGCTCAGACGACGAAGCGGGCGTCCGTTGGCCGTGTGACCCGCGACCAGGTCCGGGAGATCGCGACCCTCAAGATGGCGGACCTGTCTGCGAACGACCTCGACGCCGCCGCGCGGATGATCGAAGGGACCGCCCGAAGCATGGGCATCGAGGTCGTCGGCTAGCCCCGCGACACCGCCACCGCCCGGGCGTCCTCGCCCGGCGACCACCCCACGAGACGGGGGAGACCGGCAGCCCCGGTCGACCGAGGAGAAGTGACGAATGCCACAGCACGGCAAGAAGTACCTCGAAGCCGCGAAGCTCGTGGACCGGACCCGGGCGTACACGCCTGCTGAGGCGGCCCAGCTTGCCAAGGACACGTCGACCGTGTCCTTCGATGCCTCCGTGGAGGCCCATCTTCGCCTCGGAGTGGATCCGCGCCATGCGGACCAGATGGTCCGCGGCACGATCGTCCTCCCGCACGGGACCGGAAAGGTGGTCCGTGTCGCCGCCTTCGCCCAGGGCGAGAAGGCCCAGGAGGCGCTGCGCGCAGGCGCGGACGAGGTGGGTGGCGAGGACCTCGTGAAGAAGATCGAGGCCGGCTGGCTGGAGTTCGACGTCGCGGTCGCGACCCCCG
The DNA here is from genome assembly GCA_046717305.1 of Candidatus Limnocylindrales bacterium. GTDB lineage: Bacteria > Chloroflexota > Limnocylindria > Limnocylindrales > CSP1-4 > UBA5189. Next base: position 1,324 of record JBKJVO010000148.1, on the reverse strand, counting down.
ACATGATGGGCCAGGTGGGCCGGCTCGGAAAGATCCTCGGCCGGCGCGGCCTGATGCCGAACCCGAAGGCCGGCACGATCACCTTCGACCTCGAGCGGGCGGTCCGCGAAGTGAAGGCCGGGCGGGTCGAGTTCAAGGTGGACAAGGCGGGGATCGTTCACGTCGCCGTCGGCAAGGTCAGCTTCGACGCGGATCAGCTGGTCGCCAACCTCGCAACGCTCGTGGATGCGATCAACCGCGCGAAGCCGGCCGGCGCGAAAGGCACGTACCTCCGCACGTTGACGATCACCTCGACGATGGGCCCAGGGATCCGGGTGGACATCCCGGCTGTACTCGCCGCGGCCGCGGCCGCATAGGGCCCCTTGTCGGCGGGCGAGCACCCGCAACCAGACGAAGCGACCGCCCAGCGGCGCGTCGCCTGAATTCCGGCAATACTATGCGCCGGCCGGAAGGCCGACCACAACCAGATGACGGACCGCTAAAGACAGCGTGGGTCCACTGACCGCTGTTCCACCTTGGACGACGGCCGGGACTTGATCCGCCGGAACGGACCGGGCACTGCCCGGGGACGACGGTGACCACGCCGATGCAGGAACGGATGCCTCCGCCCTCGCGGGCGGGCGCGGCCCCTGCGGTCAAGGCATCACCCGGAAGGGTGACCGTCGCAGGGGTTCGGCGGCAACGCCGAGCGCCCACCGCCGCGTGCCGGCTGCACGCACGAAGCACGGAGGGCACCATGCCGACCGAGGCCAAGCGACGGATCGTCGACGAGCTGCGCGCGCAGCTTGCGCACAGCCCGACGCTCATCGTCTCGGAGTACCGGGGTCTCACGGTCAAGGAGATCGCCGAGATCCGCCGAAGCCTGCGCAAGCAGAACGTGACCTACAAGGTCGTCAAGAACCGGCTCATGAAGATCGCCGCATCCGATACGCGCGGAACGGCGCTCGACACGCTCCTCGTCGGCCCGACGGCGATCGCCTTCGGGACGGACGAGTCGGGCACCGCCAAGGCGATGCTCGATGCGGTGCGCCTGTTCAGGCACGCCCGGATCACCGGGGGCCTCCTCGGCGATCGGGCCATCGATGCGGACGGCGTGATCAGGCTTGCGGCACTTCCCCCGCGGGACGTGCTCCTCGCCCTGATTGCCGGCGCCATCGCGGCTCCGCTGGCCACCACCGCCGGGCTGTTCGACGCCCCGCTGCGCGACGTCGCCGGCCTCATGGCCGCGCTGGCCGACAAGCGAGCCGCGGCCTGACCGTCACGACCCCGAGACATCCGATCCTCATCACGACACCAGGAGAACAGAATTCCGATGGCAACTCTC
>JBKJVO010000147.1:0-6203 GCA_046717305.1 Candidatus Limnocylindrales bacterium | reverse complement strand
TGCGTCAGTTGTGTTTATGAGACTGGCATGCTCGTGGGGGGGAGCCGCGGCGGGATCGCCGGCGGCGAGTACGCGATCCTCGACCGTGTGACGGCCCCAGGTTGCGGCATCCACGTCGTCGACGATGGATGGTGCGACGTCGAGGTCGACTCCGGGCGCCCCAATTTGGGCAACGCGTGCGGCGGGGTTCGACGCTGGACGGCTCAGATCCACGTGGTCGTCTAGGGCACGCCACCAGCCGAGGTCGCCGGCGGCCCGGACGAGGGCCGGAACCGCAAGCTCCCGGACGAGCGAGGCGGTCTCCTCGGCGCGGCGATCCGCGGCTTCCTGCGCATCGTCGACGCGGAGGCCCGCGTTGGGCTCGTCGTCCAGCCACTCGGGCAGCGGGACCTGTCCGTACCGCTCCGCGTCCAGAGTCCATCGCTCGCGCCAGGCCGCGGGGATCGCCGGCGCGGTGAGGTGCGATGCCGCGAACCAGACGAGGGACCAGGCCCTCGGGACCACCCGATACACGTCGTAGCCGCCGCCACCCGTCGCGAGCCAGCGGCCGCCCGCCCAGCGGTGGGCGATGGCGTCGACGAGGCGGGCGGCCGCCCCCATCGCCGTCGTGGTGACCCGCAGGTTCGCAAGGGGGTCCCAGGCATGCGCGTCCGCGCCATGCTGCGAAACGATGACGTCCGGTCGGAAGGCGGCCGCAACCTCCGGCAGGACAGCCCGAAGCGCGGCGAGCCAGCCGCGTTCCCCCGTTCCGGGCTCCATCGGCAGGTTCAGCGAGGTTCCGGCCGCGCTCCCCTCTCCGAGCTCGGACACGGACCCCGTCCCCGGGAAGAGGGTCCGCCCCGACTGGTGGATCGAGAACGTGAGGACGCCCGGATCGTCAGCGTGGATGACCTGGACGCCGTCCCCGTGATGAACGTCGAGGTCGACGTATAGGACCCGGAGCCCGTCCCGGCGCGCACGTGCGATCGCCAACGCGGGGTCGTCGTAGACGCAGAAGCCGGATGCGCGATCGGGCATCGCGTGGTGGAGTCCCCCACCGGGGTGGAACGCGTGCGCCGCCTCGCCGCGAAGGATCGCCTCCATCGCGCGGATCGAGCCGCCCGCGACCGCCGCCGAGGCCTCGTGCATCCCGGCAAAGCCCGGTGTATCGCCCGGCCCGATCCCCGCCTCGTACCCCCTGAGCGGCTGGTCGGAGAACCGCCGCACGACCTCGAGGTAGCCGGCGGTGTGGGCCCATCGCAGCTGGGCGTCCGGCGCCGGCTCGGGGAGCAGCTCCCGGATCGATCCGCCGCCGGCGAGCGCGGTCATGGAGCGGACGAGGTCGATGCCCGGCCCGAACCGGCGCGGCGTCAGCGGGTGCGCCGGCCCCATGTCGTAGCGGGACGACCAAGGTCCGAACACGAGGATCGGCCGGTCGTCACCGCTTGGCTCGGCCGGCTCGACCTGCCCGCTCGCAGTCCTTCGATCCCTGGGTTCCATCACGTCTGGCACGATACCCGGATGGAGCGCACCTACACGACGCCGCTGCTCGACAAGCTCGGGATTCGGACCGACGCTCGGGTGGCTCTCATCCGGATCGACGACCCGGCGATCCGGGCGCGCCTCGCTGAACGGACCGTCGACGTCACCGACGGATGGCCGGATCCCGAGACCGACGTCGTCCTCCTCGGCGCGGACAGCGTGGCCCAGCTGGCCGACCTCGAGGGCCTCCGCGACCGGCTCCGCCCGAACGGCGCGATCTGGGTCGTCTCGCACAAGGGTCGGACTGCCACCCTCCGTGACGTCGAGGTCATCGCGGCGGCGAAGGGCGTTGGCCTCGTGGACAACAAGGTCGCGGCGTTCTCCGCGACCCACACCGCGCTGCGACTCGTCATTCCGCGCGCGCTGCGCCGCTGAGCACACCTGTCCGCTACCATGACGGCATGTCCGATACGCTTGTGGTCCTGCTGATCATCCTCGTCCTCGTGGTGATCTGGCGCGGCCCCAAGACGATCCCCCAGATCTCCTCGATGCTCGGTCGAGGGGTGAAGGCGGCCCGGGACGAGGCCAAGGGGATCCGCGGCGGCAAGGACTCGGAAGAGCCGCCGTCTCCGTGATGCGGTCGGACGGCCACCCGTCCACCGCCAGGCCTCCCGCGATCCACCTTGCTGCGGCCGTCCTCGTCATCGGCGGCGTGTACGGGGTGACCCAGCTCGTGTGGGGCGACTTCGTCATCACCGGCAGCCTCCCGACGAAGGCGCCGATCGTCGGCGTCGCTCTGATCCTGTACGGCGCGTCTGCCGGCCTCGCGGTCCTCGTCTGGCTTCGGCGCGGCTGGCTACCGGCGATCAGCCTCGCGGCCCTCTTCGCGATCCTGTACCTCGGCGCCGTGGCGCGGCCGGTAAATCTCTGCCTCGGCCTGGCGCATGTCGCGGTGGTCGCTATCCTTGTGACCCATCGCGGGTGGTTCGCGAGCCTCAGGCAAGCCTGAGCACGTCCTCCAGCGTGACGCCTGGATCGCCGAACGGGAGTGGACCCGAGGGCGGCAGCTCCGTGAACGGGTAGGGCGCCCACGGCACCATCCCGATGGGGGCTGCGATCGGGAGCCCGAGTCCGTGGGCGAACATCTCCACGCCGGCGTGGCACTCCGGCGCGGGGCCCATCACGACGACGCCCGCCAGCCGCCCATTGTTCGCGGCGACCTCGGCACGGATCGCCTCCGACGTCACGCCGGTCGGATCCGCGGGATCGACGACGACGACCTCGTGCTCACCGACCAGCCACCCGACCGCGCATCTGCCCGGGATGCCGCCCGCCCACGCCGCATCGACGCGCGCCAGGTCGGCGCGAACCCGCTCGATGCGCGGACCGCCAGGTGACGTGCCCAGCGCGAAGGCGGCGCGGACCGCCGGAGCGTCGGCCAATCCCAGCAGTTGCTGGAGCGTCACGAACGTGGGATGCCAGAGCTCGATCTCGCCGCTACCCGCCAAGGCAAGGGCGGCCGCCGGCGTCGCCCACCGCGCCTCCGCGACCTCATCGGACCGACCCGCTACAGCGGTCCCGGGCGGCACAAGCACCGCGAAGAACCGGACGTCGAACCGCCGCGCAAGCGAGGCCGGGGTGACCCAGCGGGTCAGGGCGATCAGGTCCGCGGCGGCGATCGCGATGCCGGTCTCCTCGGCGGTCTCGCGGACGGCGGCCACGTGATGCGCGAGCGCGCGGGCCGGTGTCATGCCGCCATCCGGTGCAAGTCCGACGCCAAGGTTGGCGGCGGCCTCAGCCTCGGACAGACCTGCGGCCCGGACGGACGTCGGGGTCGCGTCCGCGGGGTCCACGCGACCACCGGGAAAGACATGGATGTCCGGGCCGAAGGCCATGGTTCCCGGCCGACGCGTCAGCAGGACCTCGAGACCGGGCGCCCCGGGCCGAAGCAGGACGACGGTCGCGGCGGGGATCAGCGGGGCCAACCGGCCGCCTTCGGACGGCGACATCTCCTGCGGAGGGCGGCGGCTCACAGCGCGGCAGCCCCCTCCCGAAGCTGCGTCTCCAGGGCGTCGGCGTCGGTCACGGGGACCAGGCAGGCGAACCCCCGGCAGACGTATGCCGTCGGCCGATCGCGCAGCCGCATGCGGCCCTCAAGGAGCGGTACCGCGGAGACCGCCGGATCCGGCGCGAGCGCAACGACACGCCCCGGATGGAATCCGCCCGCGGCGACCGCGAGCAGCTCCTGGGCACCCGGCTCGTCGGGGTCCCCCACGATCGCGATCTCGGCGATCGGGGTCAGCGAGAGGGCGATCGTCGTGAGCCACTTCGCAAACGCCGTCGGCTGGCGGGCCGTGAGTGGCAGGATCGTGCGGATCGACGCCTCCGCGGCCGCGCGGTAGCGTTCGTCGCCCGTAAGGGCGTGCATCCACAGGAGGACGTGGGTCGCCATCGCGTTCCCCGACGGGGTCGCGTTGTCCTGGACGTCCTTCGGCCGTGTGATGAGTCGCTCGTGGTCGTCGGCCGTGTCAAAGAACCCACCGGTGGGATCCGTGAACCGATCCAGGACGACGTCCACGAGGCGGCGCGTCGTCGTGAACCACCGCTCGTCGAAGGTCGCCTGGTACAGGGCGAGGAGTCCGTCCGCGAGGCAGGCGTAATCCTCGAGGACGCCCTCGCCAGTGGCGCGCCCATCCTTCCACGACCGCCCGAGTCGCCCGTCCGGACGCATCAGACGCTCGACCATCACGGCCGCCGCCGCCTCCGCGGCGACGCGGTAGCGCCCGGCCGTAGTCGCGTCCCCACCGTTCGGAGCAAGGTCGAACCAGCGCGCCGCGTCGGCGAGGGCGGCGATGGCCAAGCCGTTCCAGGCCGCGATCGCCTTGTCGTCTCGTGCCGGCTGCGGCCGCAGCGCCCGGACCTCGAGCAGTCGCGCCCGGCCGCCCGCGAGCGCGGGCTCGATGTCGGCCACCGGCAGGCTGTACAGCTCTGAGAGCTCGGCCGTCGACCGGACGCGCGAGAGGATCGTCACGTCCTCCCAGTTCCCGGCCTCGGTGACGCCGTAGGCAGACGCGAAGAGCGCAGCGCGATCCGGGTCGCCGAGCACGGATCGGATCTCGTCGGAGCGCCAGGTGAAGGTCAAACCCTCGTGACCGTCCGTGTCGGCATCCTGGCTCGCCGCGAACGCGCCATCGGCCGTCGAGAGCTCACGGATCAGGTAGTCGAGCGTGCCGCGCGCGGTATCGCGGTACGCGGTGTCGCCCGTGAGCGCCCAGGCGTGGACGTAGACGCGGGCGAGCTGCGCGTTGTCGTAGAGCATCTGCTCGAAGTGCGGGACCAGCCAGCGTGCGTCGGTCGCGTAGCGGTGGAATCCGCCGCCCAGCTGGTCGTGGATGCCGCCGGCGGCCATCGCATCGAGGGCGCGGCGCGCGACGGCGAGCGGACGCGGGTCCCCGGTCGCCTCCGCGCGTCCGAGCAGGAACTCGATCGTCATCGGCTGCGGGAACTTGGGTGCACCGCCCCAGCCGCCAGTCGCTGCATCGAACCCCCGCTCCACGAGGAGAACCGCCGTGGCGAGGAGATCCGGCGCGGGCGCCCCGTCCGCCGCCGGCAGCCGCGCCGCCTCCACAAGCGAAGCGACGATCCTGGCACCCGCCCCCTCCACGGCGGCGCGGTCCTCGCGCCAGGCACGATCGACACCCTCGAGCACCTGGCGGAAGCTCGGCATCCCGTGGCGCGGTTCGTCAGGGAAGTAGGTGCCGCCGTAGAACGGCCGGCCCTCTGGCGAGAGGAAGACCGACATCGGCCACCCCCCGCTGCCGGTCATCGCCTGGACCGCGGACATGTAGACCTGATCGAGGTCCGGGCGCTCCTCGCGATCGACCTTGATCGGGATGAACCGGTCGTTCAGGTATCCCGCGGTCGCCTCGTCCTCGAACGACTCGCGCTCCATGACGTGGCACCAGTGGCAGGCCGCGTACCCGATCGACAGGAAGATCGGCCGGTCCAGGAGCTTCGCCCGCGCCAGCGCGTCCGGGCCCCACGGCCACCAGTCCACGGGGTTGTGGGCGTGCTGGAGCAGGTACGGGCTCGTCTCGTTGGCGAGCCGGTTCGTGTAACGGTGTTCGCTCGCGGCGGCCTCAGACATGCCGGGATGGTATGCCAGCCCGGCCCATCGGCCGATCGCGGTACCGTCCGCGCATGCGATCAGGTTCGCTGCCCGGTTTCGTTCCGTCGCGCCACGGCTTTCGGTTCGTCAACCGGTGGCCGGCCGGGCCGGCCTTTGAGTTGCGGACGAGGTATCTGCGGATCGGGCTCGGCGAGGTCGCTGAGGGCCTGTGCGGCGGGATGTGCTTCGTCGCGGCAGACCGCTTCCTCACGGGCGAGACGCCGCCAACGGATACCGCGCCGCCGCCGTCCGGGACGCCCCTCTTTCGCGAGATCGCGCGGCGTCAATTCGACTCCCTGCACTGGCTCGCCGTGGTTCCGGTCCTTTTCTGGTCGACCGCCGTTCGTGTGCGGATCGGTCGCTGGTCTGCCCTCGACCAGGTGCACCAGTGGCGCGCCATCCGTTCCGACATTGACGCCGGCCGGCCCGCGATGCTCGGCCTGGTCCGGTCCGCGGGGGTGAACCCGTTCTCGCTGACCGTGAACCACCAGGTCCTCGGCTTCGCCTACGAGGCGGGTCCGGCCGCCGCGACCATCCGGATCTACGACCCGAACCACCCGGGACGTGACGAGGT
>JBKJVO010000146.1:0-3782 GCA_046717305.1 Candidatus Limnocylindrales bacterium | reverse complement strand
AATCCTTCCGGGTCAGCTGCGGCAGCTCGATCGAAGAAGCGCCGTTGCCGGGCTCCTGGACGGTCTGGTCGGTCATCGTGGCGGCAACCTCAGTGCGGTAGCGCCGATCGCCCTCCGAGGGCCGAGGCGACGCCCCCGCGAGCCATCGGCCCGAGGATTCATGCGACGGGCTCCCGGATCTCGGCGAGGATTCGCTCGGCCTCGGCCTCGATCTCCACGATGCGAAACGGCTTGCCGCGGACGCGGTCGTAGCCGACGGCGTCGATGAGGTAGCGCGACCGGATGAGCATCAGGAGCTGGCCGAGGTTCAGCTCGGGGATCAGGACGCGCCGGAACGCCCGCAGGACGTCTTCGGTGTTCGCGGGGAACGGGTTGAGGTGGCGCAGGTGAGCGTGCGAGACCGCCTGGCCCTGGCCACGGAGCCGCTCCACGGCGCTCCGGATGGCCCCGTACGTGGAGCCCCAGCCAAGGATCAGGAGATCGCCCTTGTCAGCGCCGTAGACGTCGAGGGGCGGGATGTCCTTCGCGATCCCGGCGACCTTCGCCTGGCGAAGGAGCTGCATCCGTTGGTGGTTGTCCGGGTCGTAGCTGACGTTGCCCAAGATGTCCGACTTCTCGAGGCCGCCGATCCGATGCTCAAGGCCCGGCGTGCCCGGGACCGCCCACGGACGAGCGAGCGTTTCGGGATCGCGGAGGTACGGGTAAAAGCCGGCCTTCTCCGCGCGGTTCGGGACGGCGATGCTCGCGAGGCCGGCCGGGTCCGGAATGGGCCACGGCTCGGCGCCGTTGGCGAGGAACGCATCGGACAGGAACACGACCGGCGTCATGTATTTGAGGGCCAGCCGCCAGGCCTCGATCGCGTACTCGAAGCACTCGCCGGGGGTGGCCGGCGCCACCACAGGGAGCGGCGAGTCCGAATTCCGCCCGAAGAGCACCTGGAGGAGGTCCGCCTGCTCGGTTTTCGTGGGCATGCCCGTGGACGGGCCGGCGCGCTGAACGTCGATCAGGACGAGCGGCAGCTCCACCATCACGGCCAGGCCGAGGGCCTCGCTCTTCAGCGCCACCCCGGGGCCGGACGTGCCGGTCATCCCGAGCGCGCCGCCGTACGAGGCGCCGATCGCGGCACCGATCGCGGCGATCTCATCCTCAGCCTGGAAGGTCTTGACGCCGAAGTTCTTGTACGAGGCAAGCTGGTGGAGGATGTCCGACGCCGGCGTGATCGGGTACGAGCCGTAGAAGAGCGGCCGTTCCGCAAGCTGGGAGGCCGCCACGAACCCGAGCGCGGTCGCCTCATTGCCGGTGATGTTCCGGTAGCGGCCGGGGCGCAGGCGCGCCGGCGGGACGATATACCGCTCGTGGAAGATCTCCGTCGTCTCGCCGAAGTTGTAGCCGGCCTTCAGGGCACGCTTGTTGCCCTCGGCGATCACCGGGCGCTTCGAGAACTTCTCGTCGATCCAGGTGAGCGTGGGGTCCAGGCTCCGCTCGTACAGCCAGAACATCAGGCCAAGCGCGAAGAAGTTCTTCGTCAGGTCCATCTGCTTGTTCGTGAGCTCCAGGCCCTGGAGGGCCCGCGTATTGAGCGTCGAGATCGGGATCGAGAAGACGTTGTACGTGGACAGCGAGCCGTCCGTGAGCGGGTTCGCCACATAGCCGACCTTGTTGAGGTTGACCTGGGTGAAGGCGTCCTCGTTGACGACCAACGCGCCGCCGGCCGGCAGGTCCCCCAGGTTCGATTTCAGCGCTGCCGGGTTCATCGCCACGAGGACGTCCGGCTCGTCGCCAGGTGTGTGGATCTCCGTGGACGAGAAGCTCAGCTGGAAGCCTGAGACGCCGGGCAGCGAACCTGCCGGGGCGCGGATCTCCGCGGGGAAGTCCGGGTACGTGCTGATGTCGTTGCCGTAGACGGCGGCGGTGCGCGTGAACTGCGATCCGGTGAGCTGCATGCCGTCGCCGGAATCGCCCGCGAAGCGGATCGTGACTCGCTCGAGCCGGCGCTCCTCGATCGGGCGGACCTGGGTCGTGGTCACGCCCCCTCCGTTTCCTTCATCCGCTGGTGCGGGCGCGGCGGGAGGTTGAGAAGCTCTTCCGGGAACGCCTCGGCGAGGTACTTGATGACGTCCACCGGACGGATGACTCCGACCAGGATGCCGGCGTCATCCACGAGCGGGACGTTCCGATAGCGGCCGGTCTGCATGAGGTCGATCGCGTGCCGGACGAGCTGATCCAGGTGGAGCGTCCAGGGATGCGCCTTCATCAGCGACTCGACGGGTTGCGCCAGATCCACCTCACGGCCGACGAGGCGGGCGAAGATGTCCCGCTCCGTGAGGACGCCGCGAAGGTGGCCGTCCGCGTCTGTAACGAAGACGGAATCCCCGGTCCCCGTCTCGCGGATCCGGGCGATGCAGTCGGCCAGGCTGGTGCCCGGACGGACGGTGACGGGATCGCGCCGCGCGATCACCCGCAGCTTCTCGTCCGCGAGCGACGGGACTCTCGACGCCACGGCGCGCTCGGTGAGTTCGGTCACGGGTGAGAGTGTAAGGCGTACCGCCCGATGGCCTCGCGCGAGTGCCAGCGCCGGAGGGCGCGGACCCGCGGACTCTCGCGTGGAGGTGGAACCGGATAGCCTCGGGCGGTGCAACGCGGGCTCGTCGTCGGAATCCTCCTGACCGTCGTCTCGGCGTTCGGATTCGGGTCCGGGGCGCTCTTTGCCAAGCCGGTCTACGCAGCGGGCGTGGACTGGCACACCCTGATGGCATGGAGGTTCCTGCTGGGAGCCTCGTTCGCGTGGGGCTGGGTGGTGCTGGTCCCGACACACCGGGCAGCCCTGCGCCGGCTGGATCGCCGGACGCTCGTCGTGGCGATCCTCCTCGGGCTCCTGTACACGGGCAACTCAGGCACGTACTTCGCGGCCCTCGAGACGGTCTCCGCCTCGCTCGGCGCGCTCATCGTCTACATCTACCCGGCCATCGTCGCGGTGCTCTCGCTCCGCGTGGGCAGGCGCCTGGAGGGGCGAAGGGCGTGGGGCGCGCTGGCGCTCGCGACGGTCGGCGTCGCACTCGCGGTCGGAAACATCGATGCGTCGAGCGCGCCCCCGCTCTCAGGGCTGCTCCTCATGCTCGCCTCGCCGGTCATCTACTCCGTGTGGATCGTCCTCGCCGCACGCCTCTCCGGCGAACGGCGTGGCGGCGTCGGGCGCGAGGCCGCGTCGGGGGTGGATCCGATCGTGGCCGGGGCCGTGATGATGAGTGCGACCGGCGCCACGTACTGGCTGAGCGCGCTGGCGGTCGGCACGCCGGTGTTGCCCTGGGCGATCCCCGCTGCCGCGTGGGTCGGGATCGCCGGTGTCGGCATCGTGGCGACGTTCATCGCCATCCTCGCGTTCTATGCCGGCGCGCATCGAATCGGCGCCGCCCGTGCATCGCTCGTGAGCACCGTCGAGCCGATCTGGACGATCGTCCTCGCGAACGTCCTGTTCGCGGAGGTCCTCGGGCCGCTCCAGGTCCTGGGCGGGGCGCTGATCCTCGCGGGTGTCGTGATCGCGCAGACCGGACCGTCGGCGACGAACACCGGCGAACTCAGGCTGGCGGACGAGTAGCGGCCCGGGGCCGGAGGTTCTTCCTTTCGGCCGTGACGCCGGACTACCGGGAAGCTGCCGCGCGTGCCGCGTCGAGGGCCGCCTTCGCGCCCTCCGCGATGAACGACCCTTCCGACCCCACGCCGAGGAATCGGAACCCGCGCTCGAGGGGCGACCCGAAACCGGCGGGATCGTAGAGGAGGATCCC
>JBKJVO010000145.1:0-3846 GCA_046717305.1 Candidatus Limnocylindrales bacterium | reverse complement strand
GAGGAGTAGTCGGCCTCGCTCGACGACCGCCCGTTCCGCCAAAGCGGCGCGACCATCCGCTTGGGCGGCGCGGCGCAAAGATGCGACGTACCCGACGGCGGCCCCACCATGTTGCCATGGCGTCGGAGCCGCCTCCGTGGAACGTCCCCGAGTCACACCACCGACGGCACCGACAGTGGGGCCGGTTTCGTCGCGGCCGAGCGCCTGTTGCGTCTTCGACGTCAGCCAACCTGCAGTTGGATGTGACGTCGGTCGGCGGCACGAGTTCGTGGTTGAACGCGGTTTCCTCATCGGCTACCGTCGATCAGCGCTGGTCCTGCACGTTGGCCGAGGCGTCCCCTTCCCGGTGGTGCGTCGCCGCAAGGGAGTCCAGGTCGCCCAGGTTGAGCTGGTCCGGCGCGACCTCGGCCACCCTGGCGCGCGTCGTGGCACGGAGCGTGGCGGTGCGCGCCCCGCCTTCCAGCGCCGCCCGCTCCCCGACGACGGCCCCGGGGCCGATCTCGGCCACCTGGTTGCCGTCCACCTCGACCACGAACATGCCGTCCAGGATCAGGTATACGTCCGTCCCAGGCGCCCCCTGCTCCAGCAGGGCCTGACCGGACGAGACGGTGCGGATCTTCGGCTTGGCGCCGTCGCGCATGATGCTCGCCGAGAGCTGCCGCTCAAGGGCGGACTCGACGGTGGCGACGACGGCAGGAGAGTCGGAGGCGCCCCACGGCGTGCGCTCGCCGAACGAGTTGTTGAACCACGTCGTGAAATCGATCACGCCTGACTTCTCCACGAGCCGGCCGTCGTGGTCGTACACCCAGTGACGCGGAAACGGGCTGGCGCCGACGAACTCGTGACTCGACGAGCCATCTATGTTCAGGGTGAGTGCCAGCGTCGTCCATGCGATCGATGGCCAGAATTGCACGAATGGCTTGTGTCGAACGGGCCGCGGCGTCGGCAAGCCCATCCGTCCGCCCACCGTCTGGACGAACCGGACCGATGCGAGGGTCACCTCGGGCTGGGGCCGGATGTCGGGCAGGTGAACGGCCGGAAAACGGATGGCGGCCGGGCCGACACGAACCGTCGTGGCGCCAATGTGTCCCTGCCCGAGGTGGCCGTGCGCCACGATCCGTCCGTCCTCGACCTCGATGAAGGCGCGGAGTTCGTTCGCCTCCCGGAACCGATCCGTGCGGCGAAGCTCCTCAAGGTCCTCGAGCTGGTCAGGCGGGGGCTGGTCGTAGTGGGTGACCCCCAACTCGAACGGCACCTTGCTGAGGCCCGCGATTGCTTCCGAGGGGATCCAGGAGATTGCCGTGACGGAGGATTCGAATCGGGTGCTGGCCAACGGACGGTACCTCGGGGAGGGGTGAGATCAGCCTCGGGTCCGGATACCCACGGCCGAGCGATGATGGGCGATGCACGCCGTGCTGTCGAGGAGCGGGGGCCGGCCGGACGTTGCAGTCTGGGTGGTCCGGCATTCGGCCGTGGCGTCGTCGTCTCGTCCGCCATCTCGGTCGCTCCTTGGCTCGCCGACGCCCATCCGGCGTCGCGCCCGACATCCATCACTCGGCGGGCGCGCCGACGCAAGGCCGATGAGCGGGACCCGTGTGATGCCAGGCCTGGACGCCGCGACGCCGGCGGGTCTCAGCGTCGACGAGGTCTCGCTCGACGACCTCCGGCCCGACCCGGCCAGCCCCCGTCGGATCGCCGAGGCCGAGAGCGCGATTGTATGCGGGCGACCAAGGGGGCGACAAGCATACGAGGGCGACGGGCTTGAGGGCGTGAGAGCGGTCCCTGGCAGGTTCGGCGACTTCCGCGTACCGTCCCGCTATCGCGACGGGAGATAGATCGATGGCCAGGCCAGCCATGCTCGAAGACCAGGTCGTCGTCCCTGCGGACGACGAGCCGCCGAAGCGCACGGTGCGGCTCGAGCCGACGGCGCGCCGCGTTCGCGCCTATGTGAACGGTGTGGCGATCGCAGACTCGAAGCGGGTCATGGTCCTGTTCGAGACACGGCGGCTGCCCGTCTACTACGTTCCGGCGGAGGACGTCCGAATGGACTGCCTCGAACCCTCGTCGCGGACGAGCGACAGCCCGCTGAAGGGTGTGGCAACCCATTGGAACATTCGGGTGGGCGAGCGGCTCGTGGCGGACGCAGCGTGGCGGTATGGCGACCCGCCAGTCGGCAGCCCCGACCTTCGCGACTTCATTGCGTTCTACTGGCAGAAGATGGATGCCTGGTACGAGGAGGACGACGAGGTCTTCATCCACCCGCGCGACCCATATCACCGTGTCGACGTCCTGAACAGCTCGCGCCACATTCGGGTCATCGTGGGTGGCGAGGTGTTGGCCGAGACGCGCCGTCCCCGCCTCCTGTTCGAGACAGGGCTCCCGACCCGGTACTACATCCCCCGGCAGGATGTTCGCCTGGACCGGCTCGTACCGTCGGAGACGGTCACCCAGTGTCCCTACAAGGGGAAGACGGTCCACTTCTCGATCCAGGCTGCCGACCGACTGCTGCCCGACATGGCCTGGAGTTACCCGTTCCCGATAGCTGAGTGCCCAAAGATCGAGAACCTGATCTGCTTCTACGACGAGCGCGTCGACGCGATCGAGGTCGACGGTGAGGTCATGCCGAAACCACGGACGCCCTGGTCCTAGCCATGACGCATCCGCTCGGCGAACGACGGCCGTTCGTCGCTGTCGCGGCCGTGCTCTCCGTCGTGCTCCCGATCGGGGCGAGCATTCTCCTGCCTGCGGCGTATGGCTTTGACCTCCAGGCGATCGCCCACCCCGGCTCGATCGCGGACAAGGGGGAGGGGGTCGCCCAGCTGTTGCGCTGGGGCGCCCTCCTCGACATGGTTAGCTATTTCCCCATGGCGGTCGTGGTGGTCTACTTCCATTACCGGTTGCGCGCGCGCAACCCTGAGCTTGTCGCCCTGCTCACCGCCTGCGGGCTGGCGTACGTGCTCATCGGTAGCATCGCCGGGGTGCTCCTGGCGGCCGCGGGGCCGCCGTTGATCGCGGGCTATGCCACATCATCAGCTGCCGGGCAAGAGGCCGCTCGAGTCACCCTCGAGGCGCTCGGCAATGCCGCCCTAGTTGGGCTGTGGGGGACCCTGGAGCTGATCTTCATGGGGTTCTGGTTCCTCGGCGTCGGCTGGCTGCTCCGCAATGGATGGCGCAGATTCGCCGTGTTGTCGATCGTGGTGGGCGTGGCCATGCTGGTGGCGAGCGCACGGACCGGCCTCACCGGTCGAACGCTGGTGGAGATCGACGGACCGATCGACCTCGTCATCGCTGCCCCGCTGGGGTTGATCTTCGTGTTGGAGATCTGGCTGGCCGTGCGCCTGTGGCGCGGTACGTGATCGGGCACACGCGTTGAGCATCAATCGTTCCGCGATCCATGGCACCCACCACGCCGGAGTTCAAGGGCGGGTCGAGGTAGACCAGGCCAGCCGGCGGGTCGGTCCCGGACGCAGCAGCGCTGGTGGGCATCCGGCCGAGCACGGCCAAGCGTCACCTCGCCGACCTGCGGGCGCGGTCGGGTCTCACCACCGAGCAGCTGATCTACGCCGGACGAGCCGCTGGTTGGCTCGTCGTCCCGAGTCTGAAGCCCCCGTGAAACCACGCAGCGCCATCACGGGGGCAAGTGAGGGTGGTCCTGACCTTTACCGAGGCGCCGGACCCGGCCGCGAGTTCAATGAGGTCGAACGTGCGGTACCCGTTACTTGTAGGCGATGCCAGCGCTAGCGGGGCCGGCGAGGGGAAGCACCTCGACCGAGCGGAACCCCGCGTCGGTGCACCAACCGCGGAAGTCGGCACCTGTGTAATCGAAGGCATCGCCGAACTCGATCA
>JBKJVO010000144.1:0-7495 GCA_046717305.1 Candidatus Limnocylindrales bacterium | reverse complement strand
CATCGACGTTTCGGCGATAGGAGCTCTCGGGCACGCCCTGGACGACGTCGTTGACGCCGACGAGGAGCGTGACGAAGTCCGGGCGCAGCGCGTCGAGCTGCGGCAGCTCCAGGTCCCGGACGTCGCGCGACGTGTACCCGTTCACACCCAGGTTGGCGACGAGCTCGAGCGTCGGTGGCTCGGGCCCCAGCGCCGCGACCAGCTGGTTCGGCCAGCGCTCGGCGATCCCGACGGATGTGCCGATCGTGTACGAATCGCCGAGCGCAACGTAGCGAAGCGGAGCATCGCCGGACGCTGACGGGGTCGACGTCGTCATCGGGCCGGATGAAGAGGGGCCGCCGGCCGAGGCCCCGCAGGCGACGAGAATCGCGGCGGCGAGCAGGGCGAGGACGGCGGAGGGGTGCACGGCACGTCGCTCGTCAGCGACCCCTACGGCAGGAGCGCGTACGCATCAACGAGGACCTGCTCGAAGCGGACAGGATCGACGTGGATGCCGACGTCGGCGTTCGGGGTCCGGCCGGACCGGGCGAGCCGTCGGGGATGGCCCTCGCAGATCGTTCGGCCGCGGGCCGGGCCGTGCGTCGCGTCCACTTCGACGTGGTACGGGGCCACCGCCACGAGGTCCGGGATCGCGAGGTGGGCGACGGCCACGGCGTCGTGGATCGCCGCCGCCGGCGCGTCATACCATACCCGCTCGCGGTCGAGGGCGAAGTCGACGAGTTCCGCGGCCACTGCCCCGGAACCGGTTCCCAGCTCGCGCAGCCGTACGACGGCGTTCGCGTCGAGGAGCGCCTGATGGGTGACGTCGAGGCCCATCATCGTGATCGGGATCCCGGACCGGAAGACGATGTCGGCGGCCTCCGGGTCCGCGAAGATGTTGAACTCGGCAGAGACCGTCTTGTTCCCCTCGCCGATCGAGCCGCCCATGATCGAGAGGTGGGCGATCCGGTCCGCGAGTTCGGGGTGGAGTCGCAACAGCAGGGCGATGTTCGTCAGCGGGCCGACCGGGGCGATCACGACCGGCACCGGCGACTCCCGGAGGATCCGCGCGATGAGCGCCACGGCACCTTCGGGGCGGGCGATGGCGGGCGATGGCGGGAGGACGGTCCGGCCGATGCCACCCTCACCGTGGATCTCCGGGGCTCGGACCACGTCGCCGAGCAGGGCGCCGTCGGCCCCCTCGGCGACGGGGATGTCGCTGCGCCCGTAGGCATGGAGCAGTCGGAGCGCGTTCTCGGTGCAATGCCGGACATCGGCGTTGCCGCAGACGGTCGTGACCGCGAGCAGGTTGAGCTCCGGGCGGGCGACCGCGAGCCCGATGGCGAGGGCGTCGTCCAGGCCCGGGTCGCTGTCGATGATGAGCGGGAGCGGCCGATCCACGGTCCCGAACGGCGCGGATCGCTCGACCGCGGGCACCGGGAAGAAGGTCGGGGCGGCGAGGGTCGCGTCCCCCGGGCGGTACCGGATGGCCACGCGGTCAGCCCTGCTCGTACGGCTGTCCGGCGGCGGCGGGTCCCCGGACGCGCCCGACGACGCCCGCGACAACGACGATCGTGACGATGTATGGAACGCTGTTGAGGAGCTGCGGCGGGACCTGGACCCCCAGGATCGAGAGGAGCGCCTGGGTCGCGTCGGAAAAGCCGAACACGAGAGCCGCCCCGAACGCCCCGATCGGGTGCCAGGCGCCGAAGATCATGGCGGCCAGGGCGATGAAGCCCTTGCCGGCGCTCATGCCCATCTGGAAGCTGCCCGCCGTCGCAAGCGAGAGGTATGACCCGGCCAGCCCGGAGATCGCTCCTGCCAGCAGGAGGGCGCGATAGCGGATCCTGATCACGTCGATCCCCACGGTCCCGGCTGCGGCGGGCTTCTCGCCCGAGGCACGCAGGCGGAGGCCCCAGCGGGTTCGGAAGAGCATGTAGGTCATGAACACGACGAGGACGACGGCGAGATAGACGTACGGCTTCGCGGAGAAGAGGATCGGGCCGAGGACGGGGATGTCGGCGAGGAACGGCAGGCGCATCGGCTCGATCGTCGGCGGGGTGTTGAGCTCCGTGTTCTTCGAGAGGACCCGGAGGAACAGGAAGTTCGTGATCCCGACGGCGCCGATGTTGATCACGGTCCCGGCGATGATCTGGTCCACCCGATGGCGGATCCCGAGCCAGGCCAGGAGGAGCCCGACGAGCGCCCCTGCGATCATCGCGGCGATCGGGCCGGCGATCACGAGGCCGGTGACGCTCGCGACGATCGAGGCGACGCAGGCGCCGACGAGGAGCTTGCCCTCGATCGCGATGTTGAGCATCCCGCTCCGCTCGGACAGGATGCCGGCGAGGGCGCCGAGCGAGATCGGAACGGCCAGCTCCAGGCTGCCGGCGAGGACACCGGTCACGTTCGCGGCCTTGCCGTTCAGGAGGGCCGCGAGCGTCGCGACCACGAGGGCCGGGACGACGACGGCGAGCGACCTGCGCCACGGGAAGGCGGCTCCCCGGGTGAACTGGAGGAGCCCCACGATTGCGGCGACAATGCCGGCGACCACCCAGAGCAGGCCCACGGTCGTGATCAGCTGGGCGCTCTGACCGCCCTGCTTGTCCACCCACATCGAGAAGACGGCATGTGTCTTGAAGGTGCCGCTGGCGGCCGAGAACGCGAGGAGGCCGACGACGGCGAAGACGATCCCCCGGATCCGCGCGAACCGCAGCGCACGACGTGCGGCAAGCCCCTCTTCGGCGACGACCGGCGACGGTCTGCCCGCGGCCGCGGTCACGCGGGCACCCCTGGATCGACCGGTCGCTCCCGGATCCGGTAGATGCCCCGGATGAGGCCGGGCGCCGCGACGAACATGATCACGAGGGCCTGGATGAACAGCAGCAGGTCCACGGGAATCCCCGTCTTGATCCCCATCAGCCCGCCCCCGGTCCGGAGCGCGCCGAAGAGCAGCGCGGCCAGCACGACGCCACTCGGGCGCAAACCGGCGAGGAGGGCGAGCGCAATCGCGTTGAAGCCGACGCCGCCGCTCAGGTCGTTCGAGAGCTGGCCGACCGTGCCGATCACCTCGAAGGAGCCGCCGATCCCGGCGAGCGCTCCCGAGACGAACATCGCCAGCATCATCGACCCACCGGCGCTCATGCCGGCATATCGGGCCGCGGTCAGGTTGAACCCCGCGGCGCGCAGCTCGAAGCCCTTGGTCGTGCGAAACAGGATCCACGACACGAGGACTGCGGCGAGGAGCGCGACGACGAAGCCGTAGTGCAGGCGGATCGCCGGCAGGGTCAGGATGTTCGGGACGTCAACCCATCCGCTCATGACCTTCGAGATCGGCGCCGAGCCGCCGGCCTGGCGCAGGTAGTCGGAGCGCAGACCGAACAGGACCAGCTGCGCGGCGATGTAGTTGAGCATGATCGTGGTGATGACTTCGTGGGCCCCGGTCCGGGCCTTGAGGAAGCCGGCAATGAACCCCCACAGGCCGCCGGACACGGCGCCGAACAGGATCGACACGACCAGGACCACCGGCGCGGGGAAGCCCTGGAGGGTGATCGCCATGAACGTCGCCCCGAAGGCACCGACGATGTACTGGCCGTCGCCGCCGATGTTGAACATCCCGGCCCGGAACGAGACGGACACGGCCAGACCCACGAAGATCAGGGGCGTCGTGGCGACCAGCGTCTCGGTGAGGGGCCGGATCGCGGTCGCGATGTCCTTGATGTTCCCGCTCTGGAGCGCGGTCAAGATCCGCCCCGGGTCGCCAAATGCGCCCGAGAGCATCGCCCCGTAGGCAGCCCCGATGCCGCCGAATGCTGCCCCGATCGCACCGAGGGGATCCGTGCCCAGCTTCGAAAGGTTGTCGAAGTCGGTGACCATGATCACAAGGGCGCCGGCAAGCAGCGCCGTCACGACCGCGAGCAGTGGAACGAGGGCCTGCCGCAGGACCCGCGCCAACCCGGTCATGCCGCGGCCCCGCCCATGAGCATGCCGACCGCCTCGTACGTCGCGTCGGCCCCGGCGAGGACGCCCACGATCCGTCCGCCGTACATGACCGCGATGCGGTCCGCGACCGCGAGGACCTCGTCCAGCTCCGTGCTCACGATCAGGATCGCGGCGCCGGCGTCGCGCTGCTCGACGATCCGCTTGTGGATGTACTCGATCGAACCCACGTCGAGGCCGCGGGTTGGCTGCGCGGCGATCACGAGCCGGACCGGTCGGGAGAACTCGCGCGCGACGACGACCTTCTGCTGGTTGCCGCCGGACAGGGCCGAGGCCATCGTCGAGATCGACGGCGTCCTGATGTCGAAGTCGCGCACGCCCTGGGCCGCCCGCTCCGCGATCGCCGTCGGGTTGAGCACGCCACGGCTGCTGTAGGGCTTCCGGTGATAGGAATCGAGGATGTAATTCTCGGCCACGGTCATGGTGTTGATCAGGCCGTCCCGCCCCCGGTCCTCAGGGATGTGGGCAACGCCCAGGTCCGAAATGTGGCGCGGCGTCCCGTGGGCGATGCGCTCGCCGCCAATGTCCATCTCTCCGGAGTCGATGCCGCGCAGCCCCACGAGCGCCTCGACGAGCTCGGTCTGGCCGTTGCCCTGGACGCCCGCGATCGCGACGATCTCGCCGGCCCGGACGTCCAGCGTGATGCCCTTCACCGCCATCTCGAGCCGGTCGTCGCGGACGTGCAGATCGGTCAGGCTCAGGACGACCGCACCCGGGTTCGCGGGACCTTTCGCGACGGTCAACTCGACGTCGCGGCCGACCATCATGTTGGCCAGGGCTTCACGACGCGTCGTCGCCGGCACGGCATTCCCGGCCACTCGGCCGCGCCGGAGGACGGTGATCCGGTCGGCGACCTCGAGGACCTCGTTGAGCTTGTGGGTGATGAAGATGATCGTGGTGCCGCCGGACGCGAGGCTGCGGATGATCGCGAACAGCTCCTCGGTCTCGTGGGGCGTCAGGACCGCCGACGGTTCGTCCAGGACCAGGATGTCGCTCTTCCGGTAGAGGGCCTTCAGGATCTCGACGCGCTGTCGGACCCCGACCGGCAGGTCCTCGATCCTGGCATCCGGGTCC
The DNA here is from genome assembly GCA_046717305.1 of Candidatus Limnocylindrales bacterium. Classification (GTDB taxonomy): domain Bacteria; phylum Chloroflexota; class Limnocylindria; order Limnocylindrales; family CSP1-4; genus UBA5189. The sequence continues at coordinate 2,443 of JBKJVO010000144.1, read as the reverse complement.
ACGTTCAGGCCGTACTGGCTGGACAGCTCCACGACGCGAGCCCGGGCTGTGGCGCGATCGAACGCGCCGAGTGGCCCAGAGACCGTTTCCGCGCCCAGGGCCACGGCCTCGACGACGTCGAAGACCGGCACGAGCATGAAGTGCTGGTGAACCATGCCGACGCCGGCACGGATCGCGTCGGCCGGGTCCCCGAAGACCCGCGCCTCGCCATCGATGAGGATCTCACCCGAATCCGGACGATAGAGCCCGGACAGGATGTTCATGAGCGTCGTCTTGCCGGCGCCGTTCTCGCCGAGCATCCCGAGCACCTCCCCGCGATCGACCGAGATCGAGATCCGGTCGTTGGCGAGAACACCGGGGAAACGCTTGGTGATGTTGCGCAGCTCGAGCCGCATGGGTGGTGCCGCCTCGAATAATGGCACCCGCCCTCGGGGTTCCGGTGCTCGCCGAGATCGCGAGCAGTTGGAGCCGAGGGCGGGTACGCCGCTATGGGTTCGAAGCTCGGACGCCTACTTCAGCCAGTCGGCCACCTTCACGGAGCCGTCCGCGATCCCGGCGCGAAGCGCCTCGATCTGTGCCTTGAGGTCCGCCGAGATGAGGCTGTCGAAGTCGTGGAACGCCGACAGGCGGACGCCGCCATTGGCCAGGGTGCCGACGAAGTCCTCGCCCCCCAGGTCGCCCGCGGCATTCTTCTTGATGGTCTCGAGAACGGCCACGTCGATGACCTTCTCGGCCGACGTCAGGATCGCTCCGGCGTAGTCGGGGAGGCTGATGGCCTGGTCCGTGTCGACGCCGATCGCCCACTTTCCGGCCGCGAGCATCGCCTTGATCGTCCCGTTGCCCGTGGCACCGGAGACGGGATGGACGATATCCACGCCCTGGTCGAGGAACGTCCTTGCGAGCTGCTCGCCCTTGGCGGGATCACCCCATGGGTTGTCGCCACCGACGAACGTGCCGGTCTGCGTGGCGGCGTCCCAGCCGAGGAGCGTGACGCTCGTGCCGTGCGCGTCGTTGTAGTACTTGATGCCGGCGGACAGGCCATCCATGAACCGCGTCACGCCGGGGAACTGCTGGCCGCCATAGGTGCCGATCTTGGCGGACTGGCTGAAGCCGCCCGCAAGGTAGCCGGCGAGCATTGCGGCCTCGTCGATCTGGAAGTCGAGGCCGGTGAAGTTCGCGGGAACGCCCGGAGGCGGGTCATCCGCGGTACCCGGGGTGAAGTCGTCGCCTGCAGAGTTCCAGGTCGCATCGACCTGGGCGAACGCGACGTCCGGATTGGCGAGGGTCGCGGCGGCGGTCGCCGAACCCTGCAGGAAGCCGACGGTCACGATCGTCTGGCACTTCTCGTCGATGAGGCGTTGGATGTTCGACGCGTAGTCCGTCGAGCCCTGGGCCTCGCTGAAGGCCGTGTCGAAGCCCGCCGCCTTCGCGTCATCGAGGCCCTTCATCGCGAGGTCGTTGAAGCCCTTGTCGCCGAGGCCGCCCGTGTCGAATGCGACGCAGGCCTTGTACGCCGGCGGCGCGTCGGTCGCGGGGACATCCGTCGCGGGGACATCCGTCGCGGGGACGTCCGTCGCGGGGGCCTGGGTGGCGCCGCCGCCACACGCGGCGAACACGAGGGCCGCGGTCGCGCCGAGCGCGAGCAGCCGTACGGAGATGCGCAAGGTGGTCTCCTCCTCTTGTGGCCCGGCATGTCCCTGCGGGGGAGCCGGTCGTCCGGCGCAGAATACGCTACAAAGATGCCACCCGTCGATGACGATTCGCGCGCGGGCACGCAGCGGGCATCCAGCCGCGACCCGAATCTGGAGGTCGTACCCGACCACCTCGACTTCGAGGCCGGGCGATTGGCCATGCCGCTTCTCGATGACGACGGCATCCGGCGCCTCCTGCAGTCCGCACGACGGATCGCCATAGTGGGTGCCTCGCCCGATCCAGCCCGGCCGTCGCACGGCGTCGCGCGTCGGCTCCGCTCGGCAGGCTACGACGTGGTGCCCGTGAACCCGGCCGAGACGGAGATTGCCGGCTTGCCCTGCTTCCCAACGCTGGCGGCCGCGGTCGCGGCCACCGGCCACGTTGACATTGTCGACGTCTTTCGGCGCCGGGAGGCGTGCCCGGAGCATGCGCGGGAGGCTGTGGCGGTCGGGGCGCACTGCCTCTGGCTGCAGCTCGGGATCGTGAGCCGCGAGGCGGCGCAGATCGCCCACGACGGCGGCCTCGACGTGGTCATGGAACGCTGCACCATCATTGAACACGCCCGCCTGCACGGCGGCTGACCGAAGGAGGACCCATGCCCCAGATCCACCTGCACGCAGAGGCCGGCGACTACGCGCCCGTCGTGCTCCTGCCGGGCGATCCGAACCGCGCCACCCGGATCGCCGCGCGGTTCGACGGGGGCCTGGAGGCGAGCCGGCTCGTGACGTCGCACCGTGGGTTGCTCGGCTAC
>JBKJVO010000143.1:0-2516 GCA_046717305.1 Candidatus Limnocylindrales bacterium | reverse complement strand
GGCGGGCAGCCGGTCTCAGCATCGAGGGGCCGGGTGTCGTCCTGAGCGCGCTCCGGCGTCGCGGCGCGTGGCTGGAGCTTCGACTCGCAGCCGAGCACGCGACACCGACGGAGGCGATCGTCCGCGGAGACTTCCGTGAGGCCGTGACCGTCGATCTGCTCGGCCGAGTCGGCGCCGCGTTGCCCTGCTCGGACTCGCTTCTGCGACTACCGCTCGACGCCTGGGAGATTGCAACGGTCCGCCTACGCTGAATCCCACGACGGTAGCCACCGCACCTGCGATCCAGTGACCGCGCGCATCGCAACACGAGGAGGTCGATTGAGCGTGCCCTGAAACCGTCGCCCGACCGATCAAGATCCGGCCCGACCCGCGGCTGCGCCTCCGGCGGCCGGGCTCGCCGTCGAGGGCGAGGGGGTCGTCATGACCTCGCTCCGCTGCCGCGGCGACGCTCTCGAACTCGGCCTCGTCAACGAGAGCGGGGAGGGGAAACGCGCCGCGATTCGCGGCTCGTCCACGAGCACCACCGCGGTCGACCTGCTCGGCCGCCCGCAAGGCGACGAGCAGCAGAGAGACGGCGTCGTCGGGCGTCTCCTCGGACCCTGGGAGATCGCCACGCTCCAGCTGCGCTGACGGATCGGGCGCCCGCGGCGACATGGCCGGGATCATCGGCGACGATCGATCACAGGATCGATCTCAGGCAAGGATCGATCCAGGCACTATCGATCCCAGGCACTTGACGCAGCGTTAATGATGTGCGTTTACTAGCGCCGGATATCGTCGCACGGCGTGCGGTCGAGTTTTGTGTGCGACCGCATCTGAGCCACATGGATAGGCTCTGCCGCGAAGGCCCAGCAGGCCCGTTTGGCGCCGTTCGGCACCGTTCGGAAGAGGAGGACTCTCGATGCGCCAACCTCGGGCCGTCCCGGTCATCGCCCTGGTCGTCGCCGGCATGATGCTTGCCGCGTGCGGCGTCACGTCTTCGCCAGCACCGACAACGGAACCGACGACACCGCCTCCCGGCTCGACGACGGCACCGCCTCCCGAGGCAGGGAGCCTGACCGTCCTGTCGCTCTGGGGCGGCAGTGAGCGAACGAACTTCCTGGCAGTCATTGACGGCTTCACAGCCGCGACCGGCATCGCGGTCCAGTACGAGACGTCCCGCGACTTCCTGCCGGTCGTGCGCACGCGGCTGGCGGCCGGCAATCCGCCGATGATCGCGATCATCCCCCGGCCGGGCGTCATGGTCGACTTCGCCAAGGATGGCGCCCTCTTCGACCTCGAGTCGCTCGGCATCACGAACATGTCGGACAACTACAGCCCGGCCTGGCTGGATCTGGGCACGGCTGAGGGCAAGCTCTATGGCGTCGCTGTCAAGGCGAACTCGAAGAGCACGATGTGGTACAAGCCGGCCTCGTTCCAGGCCCTCGGCGTCGAACCGCCCACTGACTGGGACGGCCTCGTGGCGATCGCCGACAAGTACGTCGCGGCCGGGAAGATCCCCTTTGCCGTCGGCGGCAAGGACTCGTGGACCCTGACCGACTGGTTCGAGAACATCTATGTGCGGACGGCCGGGCCCGACAAGTACAGCGAACTGTTCGGCGGCACGCTGCCCTTCACCGACCAGACCGTCAAGGACGCCCTGACGCGGATGGCCGGCCTGATCGCCGTCGACAAGTACGTCGCGGGCGGCCGCCAGGGTGTCCTGGGGACCGGTTTCGTCGACGGCATCGCTCGCGTGTTCGGTACGAGTGCCGACGCCGAGATGTACTACGAAGGCGGATTCGTCGGCGGGATCGCGATCGGCGATGTCAACCCGGCACTCAGGCCGGTCGAGGACATCGCGTTCTTCACCTTCCCGGAGATCAACCCGGCCGAAGGCACCCCGCTGATCGGCGGCGGAGACCTCGCGGTCGCTTTCGTTGACAACGACCTGGTGCGGCAGTTCATGGCCTACCTCACGAGCAAGGACTCGGCCGACATCTGGGCGTCGACCGGGACGATCTCCCCGAACAAGAACACCGACACGAGCAAGTACCCGACGCCGCTGGCGATCGAAGAGGCCAAGCAGGTCGCCGGTGCGGAGGTCTTCCGGTTCGACGGCTCTGACCTCCTGCCGGGCACGCTCGGCGAGGCGTGGGGCACGATGCTGCAGGGCGTCATCGAGAACCCCGACAACATCGACGGACTCCTGAACGACTTCGAGGAGCTGGCCAAGGCCGAATTCGGTCGCTGAGGCGACCCGGCCTGTCTCAGGCGTCGAGCCCGGCGTCACCGCGACGCCGGGCTCGATCCATCCGCACCCGGACGGAGGCCATGCGCAGACGCATACGCCGGTTTCAGGGCCTCGTGTTCACGGCACCGGCGCTCGTGCTGATGACCGTGTTCCTGGTGGCCCCGATGCTGTTCACGATCCGGCTGAGTCTGGACACCGGCCGTGGCTTTAAGCTTCGAGAGTTAGTCGGGCTGGACAACTTTGTACGACTCCTGACGCGTGACCGGCTTTTCCTGGATCTCTC
>JBKJVO010000142.1:0-2990 GCA_046717305.1 Candidatus Limnocylindrales bacterium | reverse complement strand
TTGCCCGCCACCCGCGCGCCGGCGCCCTCCACGAACGCGCCTCTCGATCGCTGCTCGCCGGCGTCCCGATGAACTGGATGGTCAAGTGGGCGGGGGCGTTCCCGCTCTACGTCGAGAGCGCCGCGGGCGCCCATTTCATCGATGTGGACGGCCACGACTACATCGACTTCTGCCTCGGCGACACCGGGGCGATGGCCGGTCACGGCGCGGCGCCCACGATCGCGGCGGTCGAGCGCCAGCTCCGGCGCGGGATCACCCACATGCTCCCGACGGAGGACGCGATCTGGGCCGGCGAGGAGCTTGCCCGTCGATTCGGCCTCCCGTACTGGCAGTTCACGATCACGGCGACGGACGCGAACCGCTTCTCGCTGCGGCTGGCGCGGCTGATCACCGGCCGCCGATTGATCGCCGTGCATGATCGGAACTACCACGGCACGGTGGACGAGACCTTCGCCTGGCTCACGGACGACGGCCGCGTCGAAGCCCGGCGCGGCAACCTGGGACCGCAGGTGGATCCGGCCACCACGACCCGCGTCGTCCCGTTCAACGATCTCGAGGCTCTGGAGCGGGCGCTCGCCGACGGGCAGGTGGCGGCCCTCCTCATCGAGCCGGCGCTCACGAACGTCGGAATCGTGCTGCCGGAGCCCGGCTACCTTGAGGGAGTCCGCCAGATCACGCGCCGCCACGGCACGATCCTCATCCATGACGAGACGCACACGATCTGCGCCGGGCCGGGCGGGGTCACGGCCCTCGGCGGCTACGAGCCGGACATGCTGGTCATCGGCAAGACGATCGGCGGCGGGATCCCGGCGGCCACGTACGGGATGTCGGCCGATGTCGCGAACCGGATCACCGCACGAATGGACATGGAGGACGCGGACATCGGGGGGATCGGCGGGACGCTCGCCGGCTACGCCCTCTCGCTCGCGGCGATTCGGGCCACCCTGGGCGAGGTGCTGACCGACGCCGCGTTCGCCCGGATGATCCCGCTCGCCGAGCGCTGGGAGGCCGGCGTCAACTCGGTTCTTGCGCGGCACGAGGTCCCGTGGCACGTCACCCGGCTCGGCGCCCGCGCCGAGTACCACTTCATGCCGACGCGTCCGCGTGATGGCCGCGAGCAGTGGGACCACGGCGACTTCGAGCTGGAGCGCTTCCTCCACCTCTGGGCGATGAACCGGGGCATCCTCATGACCCCGTTCCACAACATGGCCCTGATGTCCCCGGCCACGACCGAGGCGGACGTCGACCGCCACACCGAGGTCTTCGAAGCGGCGGTCGAGGCGCTGTTCGGTTGAGCCTAGTACCACTCTGCCTCACGTTTGACTCCCACTCTCACACAGCACCCCCTCGGCCGACTTCATCACGGGGCACCTCCTGCCGAGCGACGTGACACGCAAGGTGGCACGCCGGGCCGCTAGAGTCGACTTGTGCAACTCCTCGATGGCCGGCTCGTCCTGAGCGCGACGGATCTCGTTGGCTACCTCGCCTGCGATCACCTGGCCACGCTCGAGCTCGGGCGAGTTGCGGGCCTCTGGGAGCGGCCGAACCGCCGGGACGACCCGACGATCGCGCTCATCCAGGAGAAGGGCGACCTCCACGAGACAGACTACCTGGACCGGCTCCGCGCGGAGGGCCGGACGGTCGTCGAGATCGCGAAGCAGGACCTCAGGACGACGGCCGACCTCCAGGCAGCCGCCGAGGAGACCGTGGCCGCGATGCGGGCCGGCGTCGATGTCGTCTACCAGGCCACCTTCTTCGACGGCCGCTGGCGGGGCCACGCGGACTTCCTGTTCAAGCGCCCGGACCGGCCGTCCCCGGCGCTTGGGAGCTGGAGCTACGACGTCGCGGACACCAAGCTCGCCCGGGCCGTGAAGGCCGGCGCCATCCTGCAGTTGTGCGTCTACGCCGGACTCCTGGAGCAGGTCCAGGGCGTCCCGCCCGAGTGGCTGACGGTGGTGACGGGCGATCGGGAGGAGCACCGCTTCCGGGCTGATGACTTCGCCGCCTACTTCCGGTACGTTCGGGCCCGCTTCGAGGCACGAGTCACCCGGGACGCCGCGGATCCGACCGCGGCCGCGACCTACCCGGACCCCGTGGACCACTGCCGGGTCTGCGCCTGGTCGCCCACCTGCATCCAGCGACGGCGGGATGACGACCACCTCTCGATCGTGGCCGGGATGCGCCGGGTGGATACGGAGCGCCTGAACGAGGCCGGCATCTCGACCCTCGAAGCCCTGTCAGGACTCGCGGCGGACACGGCCGTGGAGGGCGTTCCGGGACCGCAACTCGAGCGTCTCCGCCACCAATCGCGCCTCCAGCTGCACGAGCGATCGACGGGGAAACGCGTGTTCGAGCTGATCGAGCCGTCACCCGCCGACGCGCGGCGAGGGCTGGCGCTGCTGCCGGCGACGTCGCCATGGGACGTCTTCTTCGACATCGAGGCGGACCCGTGGGCGACCGACGTCGGGCTCGAGTACCTCCTCGGCTTCGTCGTCGAGCAGGATGGCGCGCCGCTCTACACGCCGATCTGGGGACGGACGCGCGAGGAGGAGAAGGCGGCCTTCGAGCAGCTCATCGACATCGTCATGGCCCGCCTGACCGAGCACCCGGGTCTCCACGTGTACCACTACGGCGGCTACGAATCGGGGGCGGTGAAGCGCCTGATGCAGCGGCACCAGACGCGGGCCGAGGAGGTCGATGCGCTCCTTCGCGGCGACGTCCTCGTCGACCTGCTCACGGTGGTCCGGCAGGGCGTTCGGGCCTCGGTCGAGTCCTACTCGCTGAAGCAGATCGAGAAGTTCTATCTCCCGGCACGCGAGGGTCCGGTGACCGAGGCCGGGTTCAGCGTCGTCGAATTCGAGCGCTGGCTCAAGACCGGGGACGGCTCCATCCTCCAGGGGATCGCGGACTACAACCGCGACGACTGCGTCTCGACGTGGATGCTCCGAAATTGGCTGGAGGAGCGCCGCATGCAGGCCGTTGATCGCTGG
>JBKJVO010000141.1:0-7607 GCA_046717305.1 Candidatus Limnocylindrales bacterium | reverse complement strand
GGCGAAAGCTCGAGCTCGCAGAGGGGGCGGTGGGCTCCGTGCTCGCGGCCGTCGGAACCGCCCTGCCCGAGACGATGATCCCGATCATCGCGATCGGCTTCGGGAGCGGCGCGGCGGCCGATGCGGTCGGCGTCGGAGCGATCCTGGGCGCGCCGTTCATGCTCGCGACGCTGGCGATGTTCGTCACCGGCGTCGCGGTCCTGATGCAGGCTCGCCGCCGGCCGAACGGCGACGTGATGCCGGTGGATACCGGCGTGCTGCGGACCGACATGAGCACGTTCGCCGTCGCCTACGCCGTCGCGATCGGGGCGGCCTTCCTGCCATCGGAGCCCACCTGGCCGAAGCTCGCGGCCGCGGCCCTCCTCATCCTCATCTATGCGCGCTACGTCAAGCGGCACTTCGAGGCGGACCCGGACGTGGACGTCGAGGACCTGGCGCCCCTCCGGTTCCGCCGCCTGGATCCCGCCCACCGGTGGGACCCGAACGTCCCTCGGCTCCGCGTCGTGAACCTCCAGGTCCTGGCTGCCCTCGGTCTGATCATCGTAGGGGCAGTCGCCTTCGTCGGGTCCGTCGAGCAAATCGCCCACGCGATCGGCGTGGACGAGGTGCTCCTTGCGCTCGTGGTCGCGCCGCTCGCGCCCGCGCTGCCCGAGCAGTTCAACTCGCTCATCTGGGTTCGCCCGGGCAAGGGCCCGCTCGCCATGGGCAACATCACGGGCGCGATGGTCTTCCAGGCGACGATCCCCACGGTGGTGGCACTCGTCCTCGCGCCGGCCGCATGGGCCGCGGGCCCCGGGACCTACACGGCCTTCGCGTCGGCCGGGATCGCCTTCCTGTCCAGCGCGGCGATCTTCATCCCGATGGCCCGCCGGGGCCGGCTTCGCGGGCGCGGCCTCCTCATCGGCGGGCTGTTCTACGTTGCCTACATCGCGCTGGTGGTCAGCGTGATCCTGGTCCCGGGGTCACTTCCCGGTTAGCCCGCCGCGTGCAGGGAGGCGCTGAGGGCCCGCGCTATACTCGTGCCCGTACACCGACGCCATCCCGCGGCTCGCGCCGCTCCCATCAGGAGCCATGTCCCATGCTCACCCAGAAGGCACCTGGCGAGGTCGCGACGGCGGCTGCGGCCGCGGCGGCCACTCCGGCGCTGGACGACCTCACCTGCTACTTCGAGGGCAAGTTCGTCCCGATGCGGGACGCCCGGGTCAGCATCATGACCCACGCGTTCCTGTACGGGACGGCGGTGTTCGAGGGAATCCGCGCCTACTGGAACGAGGAGCAGGACACCCTCTACGGACTCTTCCTGCACGAGCACATGGCGCGGCTCCGGAAGAACGCCGGGATCCTTCTCATGGAGGACCTGCCGGCGGTGGACGAGCTCGTGAACCTCGTCGTGCAGACCGCCTCGAGGAATGGCCTGCGCCAGGACCTGTATATCCGCCCGTCGTTCTACATGTCGACACGTGCGATCGGGGTGCGGCTCCACCACCTGGAGCACGAGCTGTACATCGTGGCGATGCCCTTCGGCAACTACATCGATATCGACAAGGGCGTACGCCTGATGTCCTCGTCGTGGCGCCGAAACGCGGACGACGCACTCCCGGCCCGCGGCAAGATCGTGGGCGGTTACGTGAACATGGCGTTCCAGAAATCGGAGGCCGAGCTCAACGGCTTCGACGAGGCGCTCGTCATGACGGCGGACGGCCACGCGTCGGAGGCCTCGGCCGCGAATATGTTCATCGTTCGCGACGGCATCCTGATCACGCCGCCCGTCAACGACGACATCCTGGAGGGCGTAACCCGCCGGGCGATGTTCGAGCTCGCCGAGGCGAACGGCTTTCCGGTGGAGGTCCGATCGATCGACCGATCGGAGATCTACGTCGCCGACGAGATGTTCCTGTGCGGCACTGGGGTCCAGCTGTCCGCGGTCATCGAACTCGATCATCGGAAGATCGGGACCGGCGAGATCGGGCCGATCACCCGTCGAATCCGCGAGGCGTACTTCGAGGCCGTCCGTGGCCGAACGCCCGCCTTCGCCCACTGGGTGACGCCGATCCCCATCGGTGGCTGAAGCGGCCCCGGTCGCCTCGCCGGAGGCAATCGCGGGGAATCGCGACTCGTCAACGGCAAGACCGGCCAGACCCGATGCCGTCCCGGACCGGGCGCGTTCCCTCCAGCGCCTGCTCGAAGTGGTGCCGGGCTCCATCACATGGGGCCTGATCATCCTGTCGGTCGGGTTGTCGTTCCGCTGGCCGGAGGTCGTCGCCTGGTTCGTTCTCACCTTCGACGTCTACTGGCTCTACAAGGCCGTGATGCTCACCGGCAGCGTCGTCGCGGCGTTCACGCTGACCCGCCGGGCCGTGGACGTGGATTGGCGCTCGCGAACCTTCGGCTTGCGGGACATCGCCGGCCGGATCGGCGACCTTGAGGAGCGACTCGCCGCCGTGGCCGCTCGAGTCGTGGTCCTCGAAGCCGCCGGGGAGCGCCTCGCCGCGATCGGTGGAGCGCGCGAGGCCGCTCGTCTTCGCGACGAGCGCAAGGAGCTTCTCCGGTTGCTCGCCCGGCGCGGCGCCGCCATCCCGAACCCGGATCGCCTGTGGCATGTCGCACTCGTGCCAACGTACACGGAGCCGTACGAGAAGCTCCACGCCACGGTCCAGGCGCTCGCCGCGTCGGACTGGCCGCGCGCCCGGCGGATGGTCGCGATCATCACCCGCGAGACAGACCACGTCGGCCGCGAGAACGTCGCCCGCCTCCGCGACGCCTTCGGCGACAGCTTCCTCCACTTCTTCCACATCCTGGACCCGCTCGAACCTGGAATCGTCATCGGCAAGAGCAGCGCGATGGCCTACGGTGGGCGTTGGCTGTACCGCGAGCTCACCGGTCTCGGGTTCGATCCACGCGAGGTCATCGTGACGGACCTCGATTCGGACTATCGAGTACATCCGCGCTACTTCGGGTACCTCAGCTGGACCTTCCTGACGGACCAGGACCGGTTCCGCCGGCTCTACCAACCCGTTCCGATGTTCCACAACAACCTGTGGGAGACGCCGCTGCCGGTGCGGCTGGTCGCGATCGGCGCGACGCACGTCCAGATGTGGCGGTCGCTGACCCCGGAGAAGCTCGTCAGCTTCTCGTCCTATTCGGTGAGCCTGCAGACGGTTCACGAGGTGGACTACTGGGCGACCGACGCCATCCCCGAGGACAGCCGGTTCTACTGGAAGTCGTTCTTTCGGTACAGCGGCGAGTTCCGGTCCATCCCGCTGTTCATGCCGATTTACGGGGACGCCGTCCGTGCACGCTCCTATCCCCGGACCCTTATCCAGCAGTACATGCAGATCCGGCGCTGGGCGTGGGGCGTCACGGACATCCCGTACTACATCCGGAACGCGTTCGCCCACTCGGAGATCCCGCGAATGCTCCGGATTCGGCGACTGGTCGATCTCTGGCTGGACCACCTGAACTGGGCGATTGCGCCGTTCGTGATCATCTTCGGGTCCAACCTGCCGCTCATCCTCAACCCGAGGTTCGCCCAGACGACACTCGGCCAGAACCTGCCCCTGTACGCCTCGTGGCTGCTCACCGGGGCGTTCGGCTGCCTCGTCGTCCTGATGTACGTCGAGGAGCGAATCGCACCGCCGCGGCCGGCGTCATGGGGCCTCCTCCGGAACATCGTGTCGCGGATCCAGTGGCTGTTCCTGCCGGTCGTCGGCCTGATCTTCTCGAATCTGCCGGCCCTGGACGCACAGACCCGGATGATGGCCGGACGCTACCTGGAGTACCGGGTCACCGAGAAATCGTGAGCGGGGCGGGCGGCTTCGGCGCCGGCTACGGCGCGGGGGGAGGTGTCAGCGACGGCGTCCCGGTGCCCGTGATCAGGACGATATCGGCGGTCGCGCCGGCGTTGTCGACCAGCTCCGCGGTCACCCCGAACAGGCTCTCCAGCGTTGCGACCGTCCGCGGCATCGTGGTCTCTGCCCCGTTATAGACCCGGAGCGTGGTTGCGGCGAGACCGGTGACGTCCGGTTTCTCTCCGGGCGCGGCGGCGGACATCCCGAGGTACTCGAGGTAGTCCGCGATCCGGCTCGCCTGACCGGTCCTGCCGGAGCCGTTCAGGACGTAGACCGTGGCGCCCTCCTGGGCCAGCTGCTCGCGCCGATCCGCGACGCCCGGATCCGCGGTGAACACATCGCGGATCGCGGCCCGGATCCGGTCGAGCTTCGGGACGATGATGTAGCCGCGTGGACTCAGCAGATACTCGGTCTGGTAGTACGTCGGCGTGAAGATGTACGACGAGACATCCGGCGTGTCCACCAGCGCGGCAAGCCCCAGGAGCCGCGGCAGGAGCTCTCGCGGGATGTCCGTCCGAACCGACGCCGACAGCGCATTCGCAAGCTCGTCGATCTTCGGCAGGACGCTCACCACGTCGGCCTGCTGGCGGAGCGAGAGGAGCACCCGCTGCTGCCGCGATCCGCGGTCGAAGTCCGTGGAGCCATGGCGCGAGCGCGCATATACGAGCGCCTCCGCACCCGACATCTGCTGCATCCCCGAGGCGATGTAGACCCGCTGAAGGGCGCCGCCGCCGGCCGGGTAGCGATCGTCCACCACCGGTACCTGGACGTTGACGGTGACCCCGCCGAGCACATCGACGATCCGTTCGAAGCCGTCGAAGTTGACCTCGACGTAGTACTTGACCTCGATCCCGTAGAGCTCGCCGATGATCGCCTTCAGGCCGTTGTAGCCGCGCGTCTGATCCGTGCCCGGGAAGAGGTCCGGCCGGTTGCGGACGGCCACGAACCAGGAGTTGATCTTGCGGGTGTAGACGGGCCCGAAGAGCCTTCGGGCAGGGCCTTCCGGGATTGGCACGTCCACGGTGTCGCGCGGGAGCTGGAACATCGCGGTCTGGTTGGTCGCCGGGTCGATGCTGAGCGTGATCAGCGTGTCCGTGTTGTGGCCGCCACCCTGCTCGTCGGCCCCGATGAGCAGGATGTTCAGACGCTCCTTCCCATCCCACGGCGTGATGCTCGCCGCCGGGACGGGCGTCCCGACAGCGCTCGGGCCCGGCGTGGCCGCCGCCGCCTCCGTGGGGTCGCCGCCGGACGGATCCGGAGACGCGGACGCGGTGGGGCAGTCCGTCCGCGAGGCGTCGAAGATGCAGTCGGCGGCGCGGGCCAGAACGAGGTCGTACCGGGCGATCGCCACGTGCGCCACGCTCATCACGATCAGGACGGCGGCCAGCCCAGCGATTGACGCTGTTCCGGTAGCCGCCACGCCGCCCCGTGGCTTCCATGCGCCCGGGGCACCGGATTCAAGCCACCGCGCGATGCGCCAGGAGTCCGCGATCGCCGCCGCGCGGTAGACGAGTGCCACCAGGTTCGCGATGAAGACGGCCGTCGTGAACCACGTCTGGAGCGCCAGGCCGCCGAGCTGGAAGAGATCCAGCCGGACTACGATCCCGGCGATGAGCGCCCCCGCGAGGACCGGTGGAGCCGCAAAGCCGAGGGCGCGGCGATGCGCACCCAGGTACGCGTGACCGAGGCCGGGGAAGAGGAGCGACAGGAACGCCGCCGCAAAGGCGGATCGTCGGCGTGGGGCCGCCTCGTGCGCGGACTGCATCGCGGGTAGGATACTCGGACCCGTCGCCGGTGGCGGCAGGCGTGCCGATGCTCCCCGGCACGCTCGCGAGGGACCGGCACCGTTCGTCATCTTTCGCCGCCGTCCGTTCGCTCACCTTCGGCAACCATCACCCGAGGCCCGATGTTCCGACCCGTTCCCACGCGCCCAGAGCTCGTCGCAATGGAGCACGAGACCCTCGCCTTCTGGCGTGACCGGCGCACCTTCGCCCAGCTCCGCGCGCAGAACGCCGACGGCCCCCACTGGAGCTTCCTGGACGGACCCATCACGGCGAACAACCCGATGGGCGTCCACCACGGCTGGGGCCGGACGTACAAGGACCTCTACCAGCGCTTCCACGCCATGCTCGGCGAGGCGCAGCGCTGGCAGAACGGCTTCGACTGCCAGGGGCTGTGGGTCGAGGTCAACGTGGAGCGCGACCTCGGGTTCACCTCCAAGCGGGACATCGAGGCGTATGGGATCGCCGAGTTCGTGAGCCTCTGCAAGCAGCGGGTCCTGACGTTCGCCGCGCGCCAGACGGAGCAGTCGGTCCGCCTGGGCTACTGGATGGACTGGAACGATCCGGACGAACTCCGACGGTTGCGGGACCTGCTCGCCGCGGATCCGTCCCAGGTCGTCACGACGCAGGGACCCGACGGGCCGGTCACGGACACCGTGGAGATGATCGTGGGGCGGCTCGGGATGCCCGAGCTCGGCGGCAGCTACTTCACGTTCAGCAACGAGAACAACGACCTGATCTGGGGCTTCCTCGCCGAGTGCCATCGCCGGGGCTGGATCTACAAGGGCCATGACACGATGCCGTGGTGCGCGCGCTGCGGCACCGGGCTGTCCCAGACGGAAGTCAACGAGGGCTACCAGGATCGGGACGATCCGGGGCTCACCGTACGGTTCCCGCTCCTCGACCGGCCCGGCGAATCGCTCCTTGTCTGGACGACAACGCCGTGGACGCTTACCTCGAACGTTGCGGCCGCAGTAGGTGAAGACCTTCGGTATGTTCGCGTCCGGCACGGTGCCGACGTCTTCTGGCTCGGGAAGGGCACGCTGAAGGCCACATTTGACGGGACCGTCGAGGTCCTCGAGGAGCTGGCCGGCAGCGACCTTGTCGGCTGGCGCTACGCGGGCCCGTTCGACGACCTCGCAGCCCTCGAGGCGGCGTTCGCGAAGGGCACGCGGGACGAGCCCGGAATCCCGTACACGCATCGCGTCGTCGCCTGGACCGAGGTCGGTGAGGAGGAGGGGACCGGCATCGTCCACATCGCGCCCGGCTGCGGCGCCGAGGACTTCGCCCTCGGGACGTCGCTGGGGCTGCCCATCATCGCCCCGCTCGACGAGGCCGGGATCTTCCTCGACGGGTTCGGATGGCTGACGGGGCGCGATGTCCGCGATGTCGCCGATCCCATCGTGGAGCACCTCCGGCGCGAGGGCCGCTTCCAGAAGCTGGAGACGTATCGGCACCGGTACCCGCACTGCTGGCGATGCGGGACCGCGCTCGTGTTCCGGCTCGTCGACGAGTGGTACATCAGCATGGGCGAGGTCTACGACCAGCCCCGCGAGACGCTCACGAAGGATCAGGTGGACCGCAGCCTCCGCTACCAGATCATGGAGGTGGTGGACCAGGTCCGGTGGATCCCGTCATTCGGCTATGAACGGGAGCTGGACTGGCTCCTGAACATGCACGACTGGATGGTCAGCAAGAAGCGCTACTGGGGCCTCGCGCTGCCGATCTACGACTGCAAGGCGTGTGGGACGTTCGACGTCGTCGGCGGCCGGGCCGAGCTCGAGGCGCGCGCGGTCAGCGGCCTCGACGCGTTCGCCGGGCACACTCCGCACCGGCCCCACATCGACGTTGTCACGATCGCCTGTCCGTCCTGTGGCGGACCGGTCGAAAGGATCAAGGACGTCGGCAACCCGTGGCTCGACGCCGGGATCGTGCCGTTCTCGACCCTCCACTACCGCGAGGACCCCGAGTACTGGGC
>JBKJVO010000140.1:0-3634 GCA_046717305.1 Candidatus Limnocylindrales bacterium | reverse complement strand
ACTGGAGCGCCCGCTCGGTCGCCCGGAGATTCGCGATCCGCGCCCGGAGGTCCACGACCTGGCCGGTCACGTCCTCCGTCCCGGTCCGCTCGGTCACGACCTTGATCGCCAGCGCGTTGAGCGCGGCGAGCGCGTCCTCCCACGACTCGGCGGGAACGCGGTAGGTGATCGTGGCGGTCACGTTCTCGCCGTCGCCGAACTGCTCGGAGCCGGCGACGTACCCGCCCAGCGCGGAGATCTTCGCGGCGGCGGCGGTCACGGCCTCGCCCACGACCTCGACCTGGAGCTCGAGCGAGCCGGTCTTGATGACGAGGAGGTCCGGTCTCGCGGCGTCCAGGACATTCCGGCCGGTCCCCTGTCCCTCATCGACGGGCACCGGGGCTGGGTTGCCGGCGGGGTCCCCACCGGTGTAGTCGCCGCCTGTGTCGCCTTGCCCGCCTCCAACCGAAGCGCCGAGCGTGCTCAGGATGGGCCGCGCGGCGCCCGCGCCGCCCCCCCCCGCGCCGAGAAGGATGACGAGCGCTGCGGCCAGTTGCGCCGCCCTGCGGCGGGAGATGTCGATCGACGTCTTCATGGTGCGGGCGCTCCAGTTCATCGTGATGCGAGGCCCGAGCGGGCTGTTCCGTTGCCCTCCGGACGCCGCCCTCTGGGCCACGGTTCCGGGGCTCATCGTGAGCCGGGATCCCCCACTACGCAATACCGGCCAGCGAGGTGGAAGATCACGGGGTACACCTCGCCGAATCTCCGCCCCGAAATCACGGCCGGTACTCGACGCCTTTCGAGGACGGGGCAGACGCGCGCTTTGGGAGCGCGGTGCCCACGAGCGGCCGACACGACGTGAAACCGCGGGCCCGACACGCGTCGCCAAGCTCATCCACGAGGCGGACCGGGAGCGTTGGGTCGGCGAAGATCGCGGTGCCCACCTGGACCGCCACCGCCCCAACGGCAAGGTAATCCAGGACGTCCGCGAGCTCCGTGATGCCGCCGATCGCGATGATCGGGATGGCCACGACCTGGGCGACCTCGTAAACGATCCGCAGCGCAACCGGCTTGATCGCCGGGCCGGACAGGCCACCGTAGATATTTCCGAGCAGCGGCCGCTCCCGGGACGGCGCGACGGCGATCCCGGACAGCGTGTTCACCGCGGTCAGGGCGTCGGCGCCCGCATCGGCGATCGCCCGGGCGATCGGGCGGACGTCCGCGACGTTCGGCGAGAGCTTCACGAGCAGCGGCAGATCCGTGGCGCGGCGTACGGCCCCGGTGACCGCGGCGGCCGCGTCGGCATCAATCGCGAACTGGAGCCCCCCCTTCCCAACGTTGGGGCACGAGATGTTCAGCTCGATGCCGGCGATCCCGGGCACGCCGTCCAGCCGGCGCACGACCTCGACATAGTCCGCCACCGACTCGCCCGCGACGTTCACGATCACCGGCACCTGCCAGCCGGCCCAGGTGTCCGCGTACCGCTCGATGACGGCATCGACGCCGGGGTTCTGGAGCCCGATCGAGTTCAGCATCCCGCCCGGAGTTTCCGTGACCCGCGGTGTCGGGTTGCCGATCCGGGGCCTCAGGGTCGTCCCCTTGGAGCAGATCCCGCCGAGACGGTTCACGTCGATGACGTCGCCGTACTCGACCCCGTACCCGAACGTGCCCGATGCCACGAGGATCGGGTTGGGCAGGACGAGCCCCCGGCCGATGTCGACGCCGAGATCGACCGATGCAACGTCCGCCTGGATCTCGGCGGGCCCCGGAAGGGTGATCGAAGGTCCGACCCGGCCCGATGGGATCCCGGCCACCTTCGGCGGCGCCGGCACAAAGGCGGACTTCAGCTTTCGGACCGTGGGCGTCCGACGGGTCGGCGCGGACGTGCCGGAGGCCGTCACGACCCGCCGCCTGGCCTTCATCGGCCCCACGCTCCTTCCCACTGGATCTCCTCGGACGCGAAGACCGGACCCTCGCGACAGACTCGTTGCGGCGTCCCCGAGGTCGTCATCACGACGCAGCCGAGGCACGCCCCGACGGCGCAGCCCATCCGCTGCTCCATCGAGACCTGAAGGAACGCCTTTCGGCGCGCGATCGGAGAGCCCGGCTTGTCCGGCTTCCCGGCACCTCGCTTCCTTCCGAGCTTTGCGACACCCAGCCGCCCGCGCCGCGTGGCGGCGAGCCCAGCCAGCGCACGGAGCATCGGCTCCGGGCCGCAGGCGAACGCCTGGTCCGCCCAACCCTCGTACTCGGGCACCAGCTCCGTCACGAACCCCTTGTGGCCGACCGACCCGTCGTCGGTCGCGACGACATACTCGATTTCGTCGGGGAGAAGCGATGTCGGGTAGACCTCGCGGGCGCTTGCCGCGCCGAACAGGAGCGTCACCTGGCGACCATCCCGGATCGCTTCGTCGGCCAGGGATCGGACGCCGGCCATCCCGAGGCCGCCGGCGATCAACAGCAGATGCCGGCTTCGAGCGTCCACCTCGAACGGGCGGCCCAGCGGCCCGAGCATGTCGATCGTGTCACCCGGGCGGAGGTGGGTGAACCATTCCGTCCCCCGGCCCACGGTCCGGAAGTGGATCGTGATGGTCCCTGTCGCGGGGTCCGCGGTGTTGATCGAGAACGGACGGCGCAGCACCAGCCCGGACAGGTCGTCCGCCTTGACATGGACGAACTGGCCGGCTCGCGACCCGGTTGCCAGCGACGGCGCGTAATACGACTGGAGCCATTGGCCGGGGAGGATCTCCCGGCTCTCGAGGAGCTCGGCGCCGACGAGGCGCATCGTCATTCCGTCCGCGGCGATCCGGTCAAGCGCCGGTCACGCCGGATCGCCGTCCTCGTCGTCCGGCACCACGCTCGGATACGCGTCCGCGATCGCATCGGCGAGATCCCCGAAAACGTCTGTCGGGTCGTAGAACCGGACGACGTCCTCGGGTCCGGCAAGTTCCGTCCACTGGCTGTCGCCCTCGGGAATGACCTTCCCACGGAAGCCGCCACCGGCGAGCTCGAGGTGCTCGTCCAGGTCGTCCACGATGACCACCGTCCCGACCTTGCCCATGAGCGCCGAAGCAGCGTTCTCGAACTGCTCCAGGAGCCCTGCCTCGGCGCGCTGGCTCCGCTCCTGGAAATCGAGCGCCAGCCCATACAGCGCGGCCGCCGCATCTTCCGGCGTGTCGACCTCGGGGACGTCGGGCTGGCCGGCCGCCCATTGATCAGCGGCAGCGGCGTAGGGGTCCGCGCCGGCGATCGGCGCGCCGAGCCGGACCTCTGCGTCCGGCGTGACGCCCGTATCCTCGCCCACGGCCCCGTCCGCCCACACGCCCTCGCGGGCCGCATCGGCGAAAGCCTGGAGGACGTCCGCGGGGTTGTACAGCTCCACGAGCTCGCCGCCGGTCTCGATGATCTCGGTCTCCGAGAGCCACTCGCCGGTCGACTCGTCATACAGCCGGCTTCGGCTCCGGAAGGTCCCGTCCGGCGCGATCGCGAGATAGTCCGGGTCGTCGTCGATGAGGGTGAGACCACCCAGCTCACGAATCCGGTCCGCCTGGTCGCCCAGGAACCGTTCCAGCTGCTCGCCTGCGCGGACGAGGAACTCGGAGCGCTCCAAGGCGGCATCGCGGGCCATCTCGGCGAGGAGGTCGTTGCGCTGATC
>JBKJVO010000139.1:0-6640 GCA_046717305.1 Candidatus Limnocylindrales bacterium | reverse complement strand
CGGCACCGTAGGCCGCGGCGGAGGCGGATGTGTTCCCCGTGGAAGCGCAGATGATGGAGTGGGCCCCGGCCTCCATCGCCTTCGCGACCGCGACCACCATGCCGCGGTCCTTGAAGGATCCGGTCGGGTTCATCCCCTCGATCTTGGCGTGAAGGTTGCGGAGGCCGAGCGCCTCGCCGAGGCGACGCAGGTGGACCAGCGGTGTCGCGCCTTCGCCGAGCGAGAGCGCCGGCGTGGCATCGGTGACGGGCAGGAACGTCCGGTAGCGGTCGACGAGGTTCGGCCGTCGCGCGGTCATCGCGGGACCCGGGCGGCCGGCGGGAGGCCGGCCCAGGTGCTGCCGAGTCCACGGGCGATCGCCACGAGATCGCCAAGGACTGCGCTCGATGTCGCCGCGCCACCGGCCCCTGGACCGCTGAACGCGACGGTCCCCAACGGCGCGGCATCGATCTCGATCCGGTTCAGGACACCGGCCGTTCGGCCGAGGTCGGAGTCCCACGGCACGCGCGTCGCAAGGACCGAGGCGACGATGCCGTCAGGGCTCCGTTCGGCCAGGGCGATGAGCTTGATCACCTCGCCGTCGGACATGGCCATCGAGATGTCGGCCGACGACACGCCGGTGATCCCCGGCCGACCGTGGCCGGGGATCCCATCCGCCATGAGCTCCACGTCGGTCGGTCGGAGCCATACGCCGAACGCCAGGCGGGCGAGGATGACGAGCTTGTTCGCCGCGTCACGCCCCTCGACGTCGCCGCTCGGGTCGGCTTCCGCATAGCCGGCCGCCTGGGCGGCCGCCAGGACATCCGCGTACTCCCGTCCTTCGTGGGTCATCGCGGTCAGGATGAAGTTCGTCGTGCCGTTGACGATGCCGCGCACGGCATCGATCCGGTTGCCTGCGAGTTCCACGGCCATCGGGCCGAGGACGGGGATCCCGCCGCCGACGGCCGCCTCGTACCGAAGCGCCGCGCCGGTCCGCCGGGCGATCGCCTCCAGTTCCGGCCCGTGGTGGGCGAGAACGTGCTTGTTCGCCGTCACGACGGACTTGCCGGCCGCAAGCGCGGCCGCGATCAGCGTCCGAGCCGGCTCGTCGCCGCCCAGCAGCTCCACGACGACGTCCGTGTCCGGCGACGCGACCAGATGCGCGGGCGCATCCGTCAGCAAGGATTCGGGGATCCCGCCGCCGACGGCCCGGGCGGCGTCGCGAACGGCCACCCCGGTGAGGTGCAGCGGGGCACCGTCCGCTGCGCGCAGCGACTCGGGCCGCTCGAGGAGCGCGCGGACCACCTCGCGGCCAACCGTCCCGGCCCCGAGCACGGCAACGAGTAGCGGCGCGGTCACGCGACGGCCTCTGGCGGGAGCGATGCGGTCCGGTGCTGGCGCATGGCCGTGATGGTACGAGGTCCCCGCCCGAGCCCGCCTCGCCGATGGTGCCTCGGCTACACTCGGGCGACGATGACGAGCCCGGCCGGCACCTCGCCCGCGCGCAGCACCACGACGGCTCCCCGCACGTTCAGCGGCATCCAGCCGTCCGGCGCGCCGCACATCGGCAATGACCTCGGGGCGATCCGGAACTACGTCCGGCTTCAGGACGACTACGAGTCGATCTACTGCATCGTGGACTACCACGCGCTCACGAGCACGCACGACGCAGATCGACTCCGCCGACAGACCCGCGAGATGGCGGCGGCCCTCCTGGCGCTTGGCCTGGACCCGGACCGGTGCACCCTTTTTGTGCAGAGCCACCGGCCGGAGCACACGGAGCTCGCGTGGCTGCTCATGACGGTGACGCCGGTCAGCTGGCTGGAGCGGACGCCGACGTACAAGGAGAAGCGGCGCGACCAGCCCGACGACATCAACCACGGGCTGCTCACGTACCCGGTCCTCCAGGCGGCCGACATCGTCATCTACAAGGCGACGACGGTCCCGGTCGGCAAGGACCAGGCGGCGCATCTCGAGCTGTCCCGGGAGATCGTCCGGGCGTCCAACAACCGCTACGGGAAGACGTTCCCCGAGCCACAGGCCGTCTTCACGGAGGCGCCGATGGTGTTTGGCACGGACGGGGCCCGGAAGATGAGCAAGTCCCTCGGCAACACGATCGAGATCTTCGCGCCGGAGGACGAGATCCGGCGCCAGGTCATGTCGATGGTCACGGACACCCAGCGGATCAAGCGCACGGACCCCGGCCGGCCCGAGGTCTGCAACGTCTGCCAGCTCCAGCGCTTCTTCGGCGAGGACTACATCCAGCTCTGGGAGGGCGAGCGGACGGCGGCCACCGGCTGCGTCGACATGAAGCGCCTCCTCGCGGACCGGATCATCCGCCACTACGCCCCGGCTCGGGAGCGGTATGCGGAGCTCATGGCACACCCGGACCGGATCGAGGGGATCCTGGAGGCCGGGGCGGATCGCCTCCGACCGATGGCGGCCGCGACGATGGACGAGGTCCGCGAGAAGATGGGGCTCCGATAGGCCGGAGCGCAGGGAGGAGGCGGGCGACATGAGCTTGGGGCTGACGCCGCGCGAACGCAGGTGGCTGGACGCCGTCCTGTTCCTCGCTGCCGTCGCGCTTGGCTTCGTGGTCCTGGGTTTCCTCGCGAACCTTCTGGCCGCCTTCGGTGACCTGATCCTCGTCTTCTTCCTCGCCTGGCTCCTCGCGTTCATCCTGACCCCGATCGTCGCCCGGGTCGCGACGATCCCGTTCCTCTCGCGCGCCGGCGCCGTCATGGTCGTCTACATCCTGCTGTTCAGCGGGCTCGTCATCCTCGCCGTGGCCGTCGCGGGCGCCCTGGCGAGTTCGATCGCCGACTTCATTGCGAGCGTTCCGACCCTGCGCAACGATCTGCCCGGCATCCTGGCCCCGTGGCAGGCACGGCTCGACGGCGTCGGCTTCATCGACATCGACCTGGCGGCCCAGGGCGCGGCGTTCCTCGACAACCTGAACCGCTACGCGACGCAGCTTGCCGGACCGCTCCAGCAAATCGCAGTCGCCAGTCTTGGCGCCCTCGCGAACCTGCTCCTCATCGTCGTGCTGTCGCTGTACATGGTCGCGGACCGCGATCGTCTCCTGGCTTCGGCCTTCCGGCTCGTGCCACCCCAGTACAAGGAGGAGGGGCGGCTCCTGGAGCGGAGCGTCGCGCGATCGTTCGGCGGCTTCCTCCGCGGCCAGGCCATCCTCGGGATCGTCTACACCGCGGTCGCGATGATCGCGAGTGCCGTGTTCGGTCTGACGTACCTCGCCGGCACGGCGGCCGCGGCCGGCCTGCTGATGGCGATCCCGTTCTTCGGGCCGTTTCTGGCGTGGGCACCACCGGTGCTCGTGGCGATGGTGACCAAGCCCGAGGCGGCACTCGGGACGCTCGTCGTCATGGCCGCCGGCTGGCTCGTCGTGATGAACGTGCTCCAGCCCCGCCTCATGGCCCAGGCGCTCCGGATCCACCCGATCGTCGTCCTCGGGTCCGTGCTCGTTGGCGGCAATATCGCGGGCATCAGCGGGGCGATCTTCGGGATCCCGATCGCTGCCGTCCTGTCCGCCTTCCTGCTGCACTCGATTGGACGGAGCGCGGACGGTGGGCCGGTTGCGGCCCGCGCCGCGGAGCGTCTCGGTCGACGCGAAGGCCGGGACGTCCGCATCCCTCGCGAGCCGGACCCGGCAACGGATGTGGACGTGGAGACCGACGTCGAGGCTCCGCCCGAGTCGGGATCGCCGGCCGGGGCGGGCTGAGCGCGAGCGCCGTCGTCGTGTAGCGGCACGAGGCGGCCGCCCCTGCAACAGTGGCCGCGCCCCGGGTCGCCGTGCTGCTGGAAGACACCAAGTTCACACGAACGAGCGTGACCGCCCCCGAGATCGTGCGGGAATCTGCACGAAGGGCGACCACGTCGTGCTCGTTCGTTCAGATCGTGTGTCCCAGGCCGTCATTGCCCGACATGTCCGCGAGGATCTCGCGGCTGGCTGCCGGCTCAGGTGACGACGTCCAAGGAACGCGAGGCACACCCGGCGAGCCGGGTGTGCCTCCATCGGGTCGGGCTTCGGGGCAACGTGCCCCCGTTAGTTGATCGCCGGGTTCTGGTCGTCCTGGCCGGCTGCGGGGTTGCCATCGGCGGCGTAGCAGCTGTCGACCTTCCCCGGATCACCGGAGTCGGGGCCGTGGTGCGCCGTCTCGAGGCCGAACCAGGCCGGCCCGAAGGATGCCGCGCCCTCGCACGAGTACCACAGGCCGTCGGTCGTGTTGAGCACGAACGGCCGCGGGTGGTTCTGGCCGTTCGCGAGTTGCTGGCCCGCGCCCTGGTGCGCGTTCACCGCGGTGTGCCGATGGGCCGCCACGGGCGCGGCAGCCGCGAGGAGCAGGGCTCCGACGGCCGTCAGGCCGATGAGCGCGCGGCCGAGGGGTCGAATTGTTCGCCGTTCCATCATGTTCTCCTGTTTCCCGACGCCGCGGCCACCGCCACGAGTTCGACCTCGTGGAGGATCCGGACGCCGTCGCTACCGTCCGGGAACATAGCCCGAACGGCGTCATCGATACGAGCCGGGTCGAATGCCCAGCCCTCGAGCACGACCCCGACCCCCGAGCGGTCCGCGAGCAGCGAGATCCGGCTGATGCCCAACTGCGCCAGTCGCTCGGCTGCCTCGGGTCCCACGTTCGGCTCCGGGGTATCCGGACCCGCGATGAGCATCGCGATGGCCATGGACTCTCCTCGCCGGCTTCGTGACCCTTTCTGGGGTCGCAGGGCGAGGTTAGGCGGGGAAGACACCCTCATTCATCGGGTGAACCCCGTACCAGACCGGAGCGAATCAGTGAAGCAACCTCGGTTCGGTTGCGGAGCCCCAGCTTCGCGAGGACGTTCGTCAGGTGTCGCTCGACGGTCTTGGGAGAAAGGAGCAGGGCCTCGGCGACCTCGCGGTTGCTGCTGCCGTCCGCCACGAGCTCGGCAATCTCCCGTTCCCTGTCGCTGAGACTCGCGAGCCCATCGCCGCCGGACGATGGACCGCGCCGCCAGGCCCGGACGCCAAGGCCCCGCAGCGCCTTCGCAACGAGACGGGCCTGACTCGACGCGCCGATCCGCTCCGCGAGCTCGGCTGCCTCCGTGTACGCGGCAACGGCTCGGGCCCGGTCGGTCGGGGCGAGCACGCGTCCCAGGTCGATTTGGGCCCACAGGAGATCCTCCATGGGGCCGGCACGAGCGAGATCCTCCGCGTACCCCTCGAGGATGGAGACGGCTTGGCCGTCATCGCCGTCGACGCTCGCGATTGCCGCGGTCGCGCGCAGTCGCCAGAGGTCTCGCTGGAGATACCCCGCGGTCGCCCCCTGGTCCCAGGCCGCCAGCGCGGCGCGTGCAGCATCGACGCGTCCGATCCGGGCGAGCAACTCGGCGGAGACGATCGACAGCTCGGCGCTGCAACGAGGGCACCGGGCAAGCATGGACGCGGCCGTTGCCGCCGCGAGCTCGCCTTCGACCTCCCTGGCGAGCGTCGAACCCACGTATCGCGCCTGCCAGGCAGCGATGCCCTGATGGATCCCCAGGCGGTAGTGCGGGTCCGGTTCGGTCTCGGCGTCGCGCCGGAGTGCCCGAAGGGCGGTCGCCGGGTCGCCGAGCGAAAGCTCGATCGTGTGGACGATGGAGGCCGCGCTGCCCCAACGTCGTGGGACGTTCCTGATGCGCGTCTCGAGTCGGCCGGTCTCGGTCGCGACATCCCGGGCCTCGACGAGGCGGCCCAGGTCGCGCAGCCCTCGTGCCAGGCCGTGGCCTGCCTCGACGGTCAGGATCGGGAGGACGAGCTGCTTCGAGATGTCCCACGCCTTCCGGTACTGCGCCTCGGACTCCGCGATCCGTCCGAACGGTCGGAGCGCGAAGCCGGTGCGAATGAGCGCTGCGACGTGGGACTCATCGTCGAGGCCCTCGGCCAGCTGCAGGATCGTCCCGCTCAGCAGGATCACGTCCCCGGCGCGATCCTCTTGAAGCGCCGCGTCACCGGCCACGACAAGGGCTGCCAGGTAGGCCCTCCGACCCCCGGGCGAGAGCCGTTCGAGACCGCCCGAATCCGCCGCCAGGGCGCGTGCGCCGGCGAGCGCCTGCGCAGCCGTCCGGCTCCCGGCGGCGGTCTCATGGTCGAGCCAGAGTTCGATTTCGGCCTGAAGCGCGTCGAGCTGGACGGCGGCCTCGCCTTCCGCCGGCCAGACCTGGCGGGCCCGGTCGACATGTCGATGCGCGTCGGTCTGCCGTCCGAGCCGATACGCGGCTTGAGCCGCCTCGATCTCGGCGTGCTGCCGCTCCAGTCCATCCGGGGAGTTCTCGCTCACACGTGCCCAGCGTTCAAGCGCGAGCTCCTGCTCGCCGAGGACCGCGGCGAGCTCCGCGAGGGAGCGATCGAGCCGAAGCCGCGTTGGATCGGCCGGATCGAGGGCATCCGCAATCGCCGCGAGCAGTCGGAGGTCGTCGCCGCCGAGCAGGCGCCGCTGGGCCGATGCCAGCAGCCGACCGGCGCGCGCGCGCGCCCGGAGGCCGGCCGCCACGCGAAGCGCGCGGGCCGCGCGCAAGAGGGGCAGAGCGGCGCCGGCGTCGGCCTCGAGCCACGCCGCGAGTCGCGCTTGAAGCCGGCGCCGCGCCGCCACCGGAAGGGCCGCGGCCGCGGCCTCCCGGATCAGGT
>JBKJVO010000138.1:0-3679 GCA_046717305.1 Candidatus Limnocylindrales bacterium | reverse complement strand
GTCGATCGAGGTCCGCGGCATCGATGCCTTCGGGGCGGCGTTCGAGGACGTTGCCCGGGCGCGCTGACTTCGTCGCGCGCGCTTGATTCCGAGTCTCTCGCAGGCGCATCATCGTTGCCTTCCCTGGAACCGGCGGCGTCACTCGGGCCCACCCCGGCGGGTGGCGAGGACTGGTCGGACCGGGGCTTCGTCCGCGCCTCAGCTCACACGCCATCGCGTCCTGATGGAAGGAGGTCGGCCCGTGGCCCAGCATGTCTCGCTCGTCGTCAACGGTGTACCCCGCGAGGTGGACGTGGAGCCGAGACGGCTCCTGGTCCAGCTGCTCCGCGAGGACCTCGACCTCACGGGGACCCACATCGCGTGCGACACGTCGCAGTGCGGCGCGTGCACCGTGACGGTGGATGGCAAGGCGGTCAAGTCGTGCACGATGCTCGCCCTCCAGGCGGACGGCGCGACCGTCACCACGATCGAGGGGATGGCGACGGGGGACGGCCTGCACCCGCTCCAGACCGCCTTCTGGGAGCACCACGGGCTCCAATGCGGCTTCTGCACGCCGGGCATGATCATGGCGGCGGCCGATCTCCTGTCCCGCACCACGGATCCCACGGACGACGAGATCAGGCACGCGATCCAAGGCAACTTCTGTCGCTGCACCGGCTACCAGAACATCGTGATCGCCATCCGAGCGGCCGCCGCGACGGTCCGCGCCGGCGCGACCGGCTGAGGGAGCGCGAAATGACCACAGACATGCTCGGCAAGCGCGTCAAGCGCGTCGAGGACCAGCGCCTCATCATCGGCGCGGGCCGTTTCGTCGATGACATCAAGCTGCAGTCGATGGCCCACTGCGCCATCCTTCGAAGCCCCTATGCGCACGCGAACATCCGGTCGATCGACACGAGCGCGGCGAAGGCGATGAACGGCGTCCTCGACGTCATGGTCGGTGCGGACGTCCCGTACAACCCGCTCCCGCTGGCCTGGCCGGCCGGCGGTTCGGCGGGCCTCCAGAACAACGTCAACATGCCCCGGGCGCTCGCCACGGACAGCGTCAAGTGGACCGGCGAGGGCGTGGCCGCGGTGGTTGCCGAGACGCCCGAGCAGGCCCTCGATGCCCTCGAGGCGATCATCGTCGACTGGGAGCCACTCCCGACCGTCGTCGATGCGGAGAAGGCGACGCAGCCCGGTGCCCCGCAGCTCCACGAGAACGCGCCCAACAACGTCGTCTTCGAGTGGTCCGTTGGGGACCGCGATGGCACCGCCGCTGCCATCGAGGGCGCCGAGGTGGTCGTCCGCCAAAGGCTCGTGAACCAGCGCCTCATCCCGAACCCGATGGAGACCCGCGGCGATATCGGCTGGTACAACCCCGGAACGGACGAGTACACGATCTGGATGTCCAGCCAGACGCCGCACATCATGCGGCTCCTGGTCGGCATCTTCACGATGGGAATCCCCGAGCACAAGCTGCGGTGTATCAGCCCGGACGTCGGGGGCGCCTTCGGGACGAAGATCTTCTGCTACGCGGACTACCCGCTCGTGCTCCTCGCCTCGAAGCGAATCGGCGGCCGGCCGGTCAAGTGGATCGAGGGCCGCCGCGAGAACTACCAGTCCACGACCCATGGGCGCGACCACATCACCTACCTGGAGATCGCCGGCAATCGCTACGGCGAGGTCAGCGCCATCCGGGTCAAGACGTACGCCAACCTCGGTGGACGCCTGTCCACGATCGGCCCCGGCATCCCGACGACGCTCTACGCCCGTGTCCTGAGTGGCTGCTACAAGATCCCGAATGTCTACGCCGAGGTCGTCGGCGTCTACACGAACACGGTGTTCGTGGACGCGTACCGCGGCGCCGGCCGCCCCGAGGCGACCTACGTCGTGGAGCGGGCGATGGACCTTTTCGCGGGCGAGATCGGGATGGACCCGGCCGAACTTCGCCGGCGCAACTTCATCCCACCGGATCAGTTCCCGTATGAGAACCCGTCCGGACTCGGCACGGCGAGCGGTGGGGCGAAGATCTACATCGATTCCGGCAACTACGAGCCGGCGATGGACAAGGCCCTCGCGATGGCCGGGTACGCGGACAGGGTCGCCGCCAAGGGAGAAGCCCGAACCCGGGGCAAGTACCTGGGCGTCGGGCTGTCCACCTATATCGAGGTCTGCGGCGTGGCGCCTTCGAAATGGATCGGCGCAGTCGGCGAGGGCTGGGGCGCCGCGATGTGGGAGTCGGCGAACATCAAGGTTCACCTGACCGGGAAGGTCGTGGTGACCGTGGGCACGCAGCCCCAGGGCCAGGGTCACGAGACCACGTATGCCCAGATCATCGGACACGAGCTCGGCATCCCGATGGAGGACATCGTCATCCAGCACTCGGACACCCAGGGCACGCCAATGGGCTACGGCAGCTACGGCAGCCGGACGTCGTCCGTCGGGAGCACCGCGGCGATCAAGGCGGCCGGCAAGATCCGCGAGAAAGCACGGCGCTACGCCGCGCACATGCTCGAGGCGTCTGTCGAGGACATCGAGGTGGACGGCGCCATCTACTCCGTGAAGGGATCGCCCGACAAGAAGAAGACAATCCAGGAAATCGCGTTCGCCCTCGATCTCGCGTTCGATGCGCCCGAGGGCATGGAGCCGTATCTGGACGAGACGGCGTACTACGACACCCCGAACTGCACCTGGCCGTTTGGAACGCACGTCGCAATCGTCGAGATCGATGAGGCGACCGGCCAGGTCGACCTGGTCAAGTACGTCGCGGTGGACGATGTCGGCAACAAGATCAACCCGATGATCGTGGACGGGCAGCTGCACGGCGGGATCGTCCAGGGCGTCGGCCAGGCGCTCTGGGAAGGCGCGGTGTACGGCGACGACGGGCAGCTCCTGTCCGGCTCGATGCTCGACTACGCGTTGCCGCGGGCATCCTGGATCCCGAATCTGGAGCTCGACGAGACCGTCACGCCGTCACCGGTGAACCCGATCGGGGTGAAGGGTGTCGGCGAGGCCGGAGCCATCGCGAGCACCGCCGCGGTCGCCAACGCCGTCAACGACGCGCTCAAGCCGTTCGGAATCCGCCATCTGGACATGCCGCTCACGCCGCAGACGGTGTGGAAGGCGATGCAGGCCGCGAAGGGAGCCCAGGCATGATCCCCGCCGCATTCGACTACGTTCGGGCGACCTCGCTGGACGACGCGCTGGCTCGGCTCGCCGCCGCCGACGGAGCCGCCAAGGTCATCGCCGGCGGCCAGAGCCTCCTGCCGCTCATGAAGCTTCGGCTCGCGCGGCCGGAGATGCTCGTGGACATCGGGCGCCTGTCCGAGTTGAAGGGCGTTCGGCGGTTGGCGGACGGTCGGGTCGCGGTGGGCGCCCTGGTCACGTACGACGAGATGCTCCGTGACGGAGTCCTTCGTCACTACGGCCTTCTGAAGGACGCGCTCCCGAACATCGGCGACGTGCAGGTCCGCAACCGGGGCACCATCGGGGGTGCGATCGCCCACTCCGATCCAGCCTCGGATATGCCGGCGATCCTTTTGGCGCTCGATGCCGAGGTCGTCGCCCGGTCCGTTCGCGGTGAACGGACGATCCCGATGACCGAATTTATCACCGGGGCCTTCGCGAGCGTTCTCGAGCCGGACGAGCTGATCACCGAAGTCCGGCTGCCCGGCGGCCGCGACGACGTCGGATCGGC
>JBKJVO010000137.1:0-3862 GCA_046717305.1 Candidatus Limnocylindrales bacterium | reverse complement strand
CCCTCGAGCGTGGGGTTGGTGGCGATGATGACCTCCTCGAATGGCAGGCCCTCGGCACTCGCCTCGTCGACGCGACGAAGGAGCTCGGCGATCCGGAGCCGGTCCGGGCCGATCCCGTCGATCGGCGAGATCGCCCCGTGGAGAACATGGTAGCGGCCGCGAAACTCGCCGGTCCGATCGAGCGCCAGGACGTCCAGCGGCTCCTCCACGACGCACAGGCGGCGCTGATCCCGGCCCGGGTCTCGGCAGACCGGGCAGAGCGGCGCGTCGCTGAAGTTGAAGCAGACGTCGCAGAACACGACCTGCTCGCGGACCGCCACGAGCGCAGCGGCGAGCGTCCTCGCCTCCGCATCCGCCGCACGGAGCAGGTGGTAGGTCAGGCGCTGGGCGGTCTTCGGCCCGATGCCCGGCAGCCGGCTGAAGGCTTCGATGAGCCGCGCGACCGGCTCGATCATGGGACTCGCCACGGACCCTAGCGCCCTCCGAGCAGGCCGCCCAGACCGCCCCCGAGGCCGCCCGTGATCGCAGCCATCTTCTGTTCGGCGAGACGGCGGGAAGACTCGAGGGCATCGTTCACCGCCGCGACCACGAGATCCTGGAGCATCTCGACGTCCGCCGGGTCCACGGCCCCCGGATCGATCGACACGGAGAGGAGCTCCTGCTTGCCGGTCACGACGGCCCGCACGACGCCACCACCGGACGAGCCCTCGACCTCAGTCTCGGCCAGCTCGGCCTGGATCCGGGCCATCTCCTGCTGCATCTGCATCGCCATGCGCTGCAGGTTCGCCATCCCCATCGGTCACGCTCCGCTCAGTTGGTCGTCAGTCGGTCCAGTCTGGCGGATGCCCCGCCGACGTGCAGGACGGACCCTCCGGCGCCACCGACGGCGCAGCGGAGGTCAATCAACCGGGACCGCATCGGCGTCGTCGCCGCCGAAGATCCGGCGTGCCTCGGCGAGGAGGAACGCGGCTTCGGCGTCGGCCGGGAGCGGCGGAACGAGGTCGATGTTCGTGGCGACGCAGCGGACGCCGACCGGCCGGCCGAGGACGGCTCCGATCCCCGCTTCGAGGACGGCACGACGCCGCTCCGCCACGTCCCGCAGGAAGCCCTGATCATCTGGAAACCCGAGGACGACGATCCCGTCCTCGATCGAGATCGGGCGGCAGACCGAGATGAGCGGCTTGGTCGGCGGGTGGGCGCTGATCCTGGCCACGACTTCCGCCCAGCGATCCCGAAGCACGGCGAGTTCCCCGCCAACCGCGGTGCCCAGGGCGACCGTCGGCGCCGCGATGGCGGCCGTATCTCCGGACGCCGGCGCGATCGTCACCGGATCGACGGTGGGTGGTGCGGCGACCGCGGGTTCGGAATGGGACGCGCGCGCGCGCCCACGGGCGTCCGGGACGGCCGGGGTGACAGGTTCGGCTGGCGTGACGGGCGAAACCGGCGTGACAGGTGCGCTGGCCCGAAGGACGGGCGCCGTCACCGGGGCCGATGGCGTCGGATCCGGCCGTCGTGCAACCGGGACCGTGGCTGGGGCCGCCTGGGCATGGGTCGGCCTGTCTGCTCCGCGTCCCGACGCTCCGCCCGCGTCAGCGGCCGGAAAGAGCGCGAGCTCGAGTTGGAGGCGGATGCCGCCGACGCCGGCTCGGTTCGGGTCGATCGCGGCGAGACGTCGAGCGACGGGCACCAGCTCCGTGACACCGAGCGAATGACTGCCGCCGCCGGCTCCGGTCGAGCCGACGATTGCACCGCGGACCGACTCGATGACCTGATCGATGAAGGCCCGCAGGTCCCGCCCGCGATCCTCGAGTGCGTCCAGGATCCGCACGCCCGCGACGACATCGCTCGTGGCGAGTGCTGCGACGAAGCCGTCGATCGTGTCCGAATCGGCGAGACCAAGGAGATCGCGGACGCGTGCTTCGTCCAGCCCGTCGGCCGACGACGAGAGGAGTTGATCCAGCATCGACTCTGCGTCGCGCATGCCGCCCGCCGCAAGCCGGGCGATGAGATGTACGGCCGAGGGCTCGGCCACGTGCCCGTCAGCCTCGAGGATGCGGCGGAGCTTGCCCTCAATCTCGTCCGTGGTGAGTCGGCGGACATCGAACCGCTGGAGCCGCGACAGGATCGCCGGCGGGAAGTCCTGTGGGTGCGTCGAGGCGAACATGAAGACGACGAACTCGGGCGGCTCCTCAAGCGATTTCAGGAGCGCGTTCCAGGCATCCTTCGTGATCTGGTGGGCCTCGTCCAGGATGTACACCTTCCGGCGGAGGTCCGCGGGGGCGTAATTGATCCGCTCGCGGAGCTCCCGGATCGCGTCGATGCCGCGATTGGAGGCGGCGTCGATCTCGACCAGGTCAAGGGCCCGCCCCTCCCGGATCGCGACGCACGACGGACAAGCGTCGCACGGATCGCCGTCCTGGAGGTTCGTGCAGTTGATCGCCTTGGCGAGGATTCGCGCCAGCGAGGTCTTGCCGGTGCCCCGCGGCCCGACGAACAGGACCGCGTGCGCGACGCGTCCGGTCCGGACGGCGTTCCGGAGAGTCTCGACGACCGCCTCCTGGCCCACGATCTGGCCGAAGGTCTGGGCGCGCCAGCGTCGATAGATGGCCTGGTGCGGAGCGGTCTGGCTCACGAGCATCCTGGGTTGCCGGGGGCACGATGGGTCGAAATGCCGTGCACCCTCCGTCGATCGACCGACACCCGTGCCCACCGTCGAAGGCGACTCGGACCAGGCCGTTCCGCGGCACCCGACGAGCTTCGCTGAGTGCTGCTTCCTTCCGGACCTGACACGGTTCGCGATTCGCCGCTGCGCGGGACCCGATCCTCAACGTCGCCTGGGCCAGCGGCCTCCGAGCGCGGGGACCTTGGGAGGGGATTCAGCCCTGCTGGAGCGGATTGCAGGTACAGGGCACCGCTAGTTCCCCGCCTAGCACGGCACGCGCAGTGTACCGGCAAATGGCGGCGAGCAACGCCGGGCCGTGGGTCAGCTCGGCGCGATGGGTGCGAAGAGGGCCTCGGCCTCCTCACGGCGGATACCGCTGACGACCTTGATCCGGCGCGACAATGAGGGATGCTGAGCTAGCTGGAGGACCGACCCGGCCGCCCCGTCATGGAGATTCGGGACACCGAAGACGAGCGCCTTGACATCGCTCTCGAGGAGGGCTCCGACACACATCGGGCATGGCTCCTGGGTCGCGAAGATCGTCGCGTCGGCCAGGCGCACGACCCCGAGCTTGCGCGCGGTCTCGCGGAGGGCGACAACCACGGCGTGCGCGGTCGGGTCGTTCGTCTCCTGGACACGGTCATGGGCCCGGACGACCATGGCCTCGTCGACCACGGCGACCGCCGCGATGGGACGCTCGCCCCGAGCCAGTGCCAGCTGCGCCTCCGCGAGGGCCTCGCCCATGAACAGCTCGTAGTTCATGCAGGGATGCTAGCAGAGGGCCCGACCACGAGCGGTGGGGCGGTAGCATGGGTCCGCCATGAGTACCCGCAAACGAATCGCGATCCTGACCGGCGGCGGCGACGTCCCGGGCCTCAACGCCGTCATCAAGAGCGTGGTCTACCGCGCGACCGAGGCCGGCTACAGCGCGCTTGGTATCCGGCGCGGCTGGGAGGGCCTGACCCATGTCCGGCCCGGATCCGACAGCGAGTACCTGCGGCCACTGGATCGGGCCAACACCCGCACCATCGAGCGGACCGGCGGGACCATCCTCCATACTTCGCGAACGAACCCGCGCAAGATGCGCGAGGAGGGCCTGCCAGACTGGATGGACGCGTCGACCCGCGCCCGCTACATCGTCGGTGATGGGCTCTACGACCTGCCGCCGCTGGTCCTCGACCACCTCGGCGCGCTCGGCGT
>JBKJVO010000136.1:0-9633 GCA_046717305.1 Candidatus Limnocylindrales bacterium | reverse complement strand
GAGCGTGTGCGGCACGCCGGCCTGGGCCAGCTCCCACGCCGTCAGTCGCGCACCCTGGAGATACGGGCGCGTCTCGTCTACCCAGACGTGCAGCGGCCGCTCTGCGACGTGGGCGGCCTGGATCACGCCGAGCGCCGTCCCGAACTGGCCGCATGCAAGCGGTCCCGTGTTGCAGTGCGTCAGGAGACGGAGCTCACGGTCGCCGACGTCGGGCAGCGCCGCGAACCCGTGGTCGGCCAGGCGCCCGTGATCGTCGGTCGCCTCCTGCACGATCCGATCCGCCTCCGCCCGCATGGCGGCCCCGATCTCCGGGCCGGTCGCTTCCGCCGCTGCCGCCCTATCGTGCGCCTCCATCACCCGCCGGACCGCCCAGCCCAGGTTCACGGCCGTGGGCCGCGCCTCGGCGAGGTTCTTCGCGGCCGCTCTGATGATCTGGTCCCGGGACCGCGGTGGGGCGTTCCGTGCCAGCATCCCCGTCAGGGCCAAGCTGAGCGCCGCCACCTGTCCGATTGCCGGCGCGCCGCGGACGGCCATGTCGCGGATCACCCGACCACCGTCATAGGCGTTCTTGACCGGGATCTCCACCAACTCGTCGGGGAGCGCCCGCTGGTCGATGACGAGGAGGACCAGGTCCGATTCAAAGCGGAACGGGGTCCGGAATCCGGTCGGCGCGGGCGCCGCCGTCCCTGGCGCCGACGTCGCAGACGCCGCCGTTACGAGGGCCGAAGCCCCGGATCCACGAGAAGCTTCGCCGACGGGCGCGCGGCCGAGCAACGACTGCGCCTCCGCGGCCGTCCGGTCCCGGGCCTCGGTCACTGCCCCGACCACCTGGGCCGCGCTCGTGACGACCTCGCCGGCGAACTGCCGGAAGAACCGGCGTCGGGAGAGGTCCGGGGGCGAGCCGCTCATCGTGACGCGACGTGCATCGGGGGTGGACGCGTGGACCGGAGTCCGGTCAGTACCGGATGACGCTCGTGACCCGACGGCCGTCGAGCCGGTCACGGCCGTGCAGGAAGTCCAGCTCGACGAGGAACGCGAGTCCCACGATGTCGCCCTTGAGCCGCTCGATCAGCTCGACCGTGCCGTTCACGGTTCCGCCGGTCGCGAGCAGGTCGTCCACCACGAGGACCTTCTGCCCCGGCTGGATCGAATCGCGGTGGATCTCCAGGGTGTTCGAGCCGTATTCCAGGGCGTACTCGACGCTGAGGGTCTCGGCGGGCAGCTTGCCGAGCTTCCGGACCGGAACCAGGCCGGCGCGCAACTCGAAGGCCATCGGGGCGCTGAAGATGAACCCACGTGATTCCATCCCGACGACGATGTCGATCTGTTCGTCACGATACGGCTCGAGCATCAGCGAGATCGACTCGCGGTAGGCCGCCGCGTCCTTGAGGAGCGTCGTGATGTCATAGAACAGGATTCCCGGCTTCGGGAAGTCCGGGATCTCGCGGATCTTCGCGCGAAGTGTCTCGACGGACATGTGCGGCCGGGACCTCCAGGTGCCTCGAATCGCGTGCAGGACTGGGTCGTCCGCGCAACCGGTCGAGTCTAGCGCACGCCCCGCCAGCGCGACCCGCCCCGGCGATCGGGCCGGGTCAGGCGGGAACGTTCTCCGCCGCGACGAGTTCCGGCGCGACGACCCCCGTCGCTCCTCGATGATGCAGCCGCGGCGCAAGCAGGAACCTGAGCACGGCAACCGCCACGCCCATCGCGATCGAAGCGCCCAGGCCGGGGCCGGCACCGGCGCCCGCCCGGACGGACGACGCGACGATCGCGCCGGCGATTCCCGTGCCGAGCGCGGTCCCGAGCGCGTCGGACAGCGAGACAGCCGCCGTCACCGCGCCCTGGTTGTCGCGCGGAGCATCGCGCAGGACGATGATCGCGAACTGCGAGTAGGCCAGGCCCATGCCGAGCCCGCTCACCGCGAAGGTGGGAATGGCGATCCATGCCGGAACCTCGGGGAGCAAGGCGAGCGCGATCCCCGCGATCCCGAGCGCGACGATCGGGAAGCCGATGCGGACGAAGCCCTCCGCGCCGACTCGCGCCACGGACCGCGCCTGGATCCATGCGCCGGCGGTCCAGGAAACGGTCGCGCCCGTAAGCGCCAGGCCGGCCGCGGCCGCCGACCAGCCCCGGACCTCCACGAGCAGCAGCGCGACGTAGGCATCGATCGAGAAGAAGGCGAACGTCAGGAAGCCGCGCAGCAGCACGGCGGAGGGGTAACCCCGCGCGAGTCGGAGCGTGCCCGGGGGCGTCAGCCGGCGGAACGCGATCAGCGTGATCACGATGCCGGCAGTGCTCAGCCCCAGGAGGATCGGCAGATCCGGGCTCAGGAGCCCGGTCGTGAGCAGGCCCGCCCCGATGCACACCGCGACCGCCCAGCCGTACCGGCGCCGTCGCTCCGCGCGCGTCGCCGCGTCGCCGCCGTCAGGGTTCGCCGAGCCGGGCTTTCCAGGTTGGTCGGGGATCGCACGCACCGCCCCGAACGCGATCGCGCCGGCAACCGCGATGAGCGGCAGGAGGCCCAGGAACACCAGCCGCCAGTGCCAGGTTTCCGCGACGAAGCCGGCGATCGCCGGCCCGAAGAGACCCGGGAGTACCCACGCCCCGGACAGCGTCGCGAACATCCGGGGTCGGAGCCGATCCGGGAGGCTGCGCCCGATCGCGACGTACGCGACCGGGGGAACGGCGCCCCCGCCAAGGCCCTGGATGAACCGCCCGACGACGAGCGTCTCCATCGACGGCGCGAGCCCGCTGATGAGCAGGCCGATCCCGAACAGGACGAGGCCACCCACGAACGGCAGCGCCATACCACGTTCGTCGATGAGCCCGCCGACCACGGAGATCCCGATGAGCGTGCCGAGGAAGAACGCGGAGAAGACCCAGCCGTAGAGCTCCAGACCACCGAGGTCCCGCGCCACGATCGGCATCGAGGTCGCGACCGCGAGGGCCTCGGCCGCCACGAGCGAGATCGTGAGGACGAGGCCCACCGTCAGCGGTCGCCGCTCGGGCGACCAGAGGGAGTCCGGACGGTGCGCCGGCAAGCTGGGGGCGGGTGCGTGGGACGTCACCCCCGGAGTATGCCGGAGGTCACGGAACGCCCGCCTCCCTGACGGTGTTCCCGACTCGGTCCTTGAGCCCGACGCCGATCACGAGGAGTTCATCCTTCCCCGTGTTCTCGAGGACCCGGACGCGCTCGTTCTCGAAGAGGACGCGGTGGTTGTCGGCCGCCGCAACCGGGCCGTCGAGCGAATCGGGCCACGGCCACGGATCGGGCCTTGCCATCGCCATCGCCGAACTCCTCGCTACGAATGGACCGTCCAACCGGCGCGTTTCGCGAGCCGGTTGTCGTCATGACAGAGGCTGATCCCCGTCGTATGCGATCACCGAACTCGATGGGGCTTCATACCCGCATGCGCACCCTCGTTCGGGCCGGGTCCGCGCTGCCGGAGCGAGCGGCGACCTCGTCGTCCGGGCCGACTCGGGCTTCTATGGGGCGGACGTCGCCCGAGCCCAATGCACGCAAACACACAGAGCGGCCCCCGTCGGCCCGTCGAGGCTGGACGTCCTTGGGACGTGATCGCGCCGACGGGACCGAAGCAGGGGCCGTTCAAGCCTAGCGCGGGTCGTTACGGGTCTACAGCACTCCGCAACGGTCCGGCTGGGGAATCCGTAGCCCGCTTGCAGGTGTGCCTACGGGCACGAGATACGTGACGTAGAGCGTTACGTCCGTCGCGCCCACGTTCTTCACCAGCATTGGATGGTGCGGACCGGCCTCGAAGAACGTTTCGCCCGGTGAGTACTCGTTCACCACACAATCCTCGTCCCAGACGGTCAGCGTTCCCGTCCTGACCACGACGAAGACCGCGCCGGGGTGACTATGCCAGCCTGCGCTGCCTACCGTGGCCGCGAACTTGACTTCCTGAGTGATGACATCGATGGGGCCCTTCGTTTGGACCTTGATGTCGCCGACGTTGAACTTCACCTTCTCGGCCAGCGTGCCGCGCTGCTGGTGTGGCTCAGCCCCGTTAAAGATGCTGGTGCCCACCGATGCATGCGTGGCCAGGACGGTCCCGACGATCGCGAGCGAACTCAGCAGCGCGAGCAGCGAAACCCACATGGACCTTCTCATCAAGGTCACTTCCTTCTCCGGGCGTGCCGGGACTAGGGCGGGTCGGTCTCGCCATTGGCCCAGCGCATCGGACTGGCGACCGAGTTTTGGACGATGCGCTGGTGGAGCCCCCGCGCTCCGTGCCTCCCTGCCGGTCGGCGAATTTTGCACGCGGTGCCGTGAAATAGATAGATGGTTGATCCACCGTACTGGTGCGGCGAGGCACCACGGCCCGCCGAGAGAGGCATGGTCCTGCGCACGCGCCGGCGCGGACAACCATCGGCGTTGCCGCGCTGCCGATCGGTGCGAAGATCGAGATCGAGATGATCGCCGTCAGGCGGACGCGCCGGAGTAGCGGCGGAGGCCGAACCGCCAGAACCAGCGGGTGAAGCCGAGGAGGAGGGCCGCAAAGCCGACCGCCACGGCCATCGTCTCGGGAGTCAGGCGGGAGGTGAGCGCCTCCGCCGGCACCGTGACGGCGAACGCGATCGGGACGAGGAACGTGAGCGAGACGCGCAGCCAGCCGGGGTAGATCGTCACCGGCCCACGCCCGGACTGGTAGACGCCCTGGAACATGTCCACGATCTGGTCCATCCGGACGAACCAGAACGCCCCGATCGTCAGGATGAGCCAGAAGCAGTAGATCATCAGCGCGCCGAGCACGAGGGCGACCCCGAACGCCAGCGCCTGAACGGGCCCGACGCCCACCTGCAGCTGCCCGATCGCGATCCCCACGACGACGATTCCGACCACGGCATCCACGGCCTGCCAGATCCGGACCTCCCGGACGCTGACGAGCACCTGGGCGTCCTCCGGCTTCGTGAGCACGAAGTCGAGCGTGCCCTCCCGGACGTCGTCCATGAGCCGGACCATGTTCGGCTGGATGACCGTCCCGATCACCGCCCCCATCAGGATGTGCACGCCGAACACGGCGAGCAGCTCCGGCTGTGACCAGCCGTTCAGCTCGGGCGTCTTGCTGAAGACGAGGCCGATGACCGCCAGCCCGGTGCCAAGCGCGATCGCCGACTGGAAGATCTGGATCGCGAAGTTCGCCCGGTACTGGAGCTCGTTGAGCGCGCCGATCCTGAAGAACAGGCCAAATAGCCGGAGGGCCCGGAGCGGCTCGCGTCGTGGGCCCATCAGCCGCCTACCGCCGAGTAGCGCCGGATCGCGAACCGCCAGACAACCCGCACGCCGACCGCGCCGATCGCGATCCAGAGCGCCTGCATCCCGAGTCCGCGGAGCAGTTCCGCCTCGGGCAGCTGTCCGACGAGCGCCTCGATCGGGAAGCCGAACGTCCACTTGAACGGCAGAACGTCGGCCAGCCGCTGCGCCCATTCAGGCATCAGCGAGAGCGGCACCAGCCGCCCGGACAGCAGCAGCTCCGCGGTGATGACAAGCTCGAAGATCGGGCCGACGCGGGTCGTCCAGAAGGTCAGCATCCCAAGAACCCAGTAGTTGACCGACCGGATGAGGTACGCGCCCCAGATCGCGAACGCGAAGACGACGACATCGATCGGACGCGGCGACAGGTCCGGCTGGAAGAGGAAGGACAGCACCGCCGCGATGGGCAGCCACATGACGATCACGACGAACTTCCAGCCCGCGAAGTAGCCGAGATCCCAGTGGATGGGGTGGACCGGCCGGAGGAGCATCCCGGACAGCTCGCCCTGGCGGATCCGCCCCTCCCAGCCGTACGGCGTGAAGATGATGTTCATGTTCCGGACCAGCGTCCAGACGATGTAGTACGCCGCGAACTCGCCGGGGGTGATGCCGCCGACCTCGCCGCCCTGCTGGCGCGCGATCGTGGACCAGACCACGAGGTAGATGATCGGCTCGGCGACCATCCCGATCATGTACAGGTAGTTCGCGGCGCGGTACTGGAACTGCTCCGCGATCGCGATCCGGATCTCGGCGCGATACAGGTCCAGCAGCCCGCGGAGGCGGCCGACGGCCGGCACGGGAGGCGACGCGGACACGACCGGGGTCATCGACCCGCTGCGCCCTGTCCGGCCCGGGCGTCGGCATCCATCTGCGCGTCGGTCTCGGCCCTGGCGTCGGGATCCATCTGGGCGTCGGTCTCGGCCCTGGCGTCCGCGAAGACGCTCGCGATGACGTCCTCGATCGGTGGATCCTCGATCGTCAGGTCGGCGACCGGCAGGTCGCGCAGGAGCCGCGTGGTGACCTCGGGCGCGTCGGCGCGGGAGACGCGCAGGGTGACCTTCTCGTCGTCGGTCGAAATCACCTCGCCGTAAGCCGACAGATCGGCCGTCCCGTCCTTGAGGATCACGCCGATCGTCTTCGTCGCGTTGAACCGGGACGCCAACTCGGCCAGGCCGCCGTCGAACAGGATCCGGCCGTGGTGGATGACGATGACCCGCCGGCACAACGCCTGGACATCGGCCATGTAGTGGCTCGTGAGGAGCACCGTCGCGCCGAAGCGCTGGTTGTAGTCGGCGACGAACGAGCGGATTCTCTTCTGCATCGTCACGTCGAGGCCGATCGTCGGCTCGTCGAGGAAGAGGACCTGCGGACGATGGAGCAGGGCACCCACGATCTCGACCTTCATCCTCTCGCCGAGCGACAGGTTGCGGACCGGCTTCCGCACCAGATCGCCCAGGTCCAGGAGCTCGATGAACTCGTCCCGCGTCCGGGCGAAGTCGGCGGGCTGGAGGCGGTAGATCGCCCGGATCAGCTCGAACGAGTCGAGCGCCGGCAGGTCCCACTGGAGCTGGTTGCGGTTGCCCATGACCATCGTGATCCGGCGCAGGAACTCGGCGTCGCGGCGAGACGGGACGTGGCCCAGGACGAGCGCCTCGCCAGACGTCGGGTACAGGAGGCCGCTGAGCATCTTGAGCGTCGTCGTCTTGCCGGCGCCGTTGGGCCCCAGGAACCCGACGACCTCGCCGTGCTCGATCTGAAAGTCGATGTCATCGACTGCCCGGACCTCGCGGGTCTCGCGCCGGACCAGGCTCCTGATTGCCGCTTTGAGGCCCGCTTCGCGGACGGGCACCTGGAACGTCTTGCGCAGGGCGGCGACGCGGATCGCCGGGACGCGGTCCTCGAGCACGGACACCTCGGCAGGCTGGGCAGTTGGGCGGAGCGCGCTACAGGGTACCGCTCGGTCGAAGCCCCGGTCGACGTGGGCGCGACTCCCGGGCGGTCACGTCCCCCGGCGGTCACGTTTCCCCGGGCGGTCGTGTCTCCGGCGCCGGCGATCCGTCGTTGAAGGCCCCCGTGATGCCGGGGGCAGCATCTTGGCGGGGAGCGGCCCGCTAACCACCTCGGGCATGCCCGGGCGGCCGCCATCGGACCACGAAGCTGGTGGGTTCGTGCTCAGCCGGACGTTCGGATCGCCACGGTCGACCGCCGGCTCGGATCCCGAGCCCGCTTATCGCCCGCGCAGGCCGGATCTTGCGGATGGGGGCATCACGAGACGGGTCAAGGCCGGCCCCTGACGTGTCGACGGCGCCTTCAACTGGAGCGGGGTCGTCTTCGGAGTTTACGGCGCGACCGCTGGGGCGCATCTACCCCCGAGTCGAGACGGACCGACTCATCGCGAGCGTGACGCCGCAGCATGTCGAGGTTGTCGCAGTAGTAGAGGACGTTCGGCTCGCGTGGCGTGCGCGAATGTCACTCGAGACGCGCCCCGCCGGATCGGGCTAGACGACGCCGTAGATGAGACAGAACTCGTTCCCGTCCGGGTCCGCCATGCGGCGCCACGAGAACCCATGCTCGTGGAAGTCGTGGTCGTCCCTTCGGCGACCGCCGAGCCCCTCGACCCGGGCGCAGGCCGTGTTGACATCGTCGACCAGCAGGTCGAAGTGCAGCCGGTTCTTGACCACCTTGGGTTCGGGCACGCGTTGGAAGCACACCTGAGGCGACCCGGGCTCGGCGGGCGCAAGGTTGATGAATTGCGCTGGATCGCCAAGCCGAGCATCGACCTCGACGGCCAGTACCTGCGCCCAGAACGCCGCGAGACGTTCTGGGTCCGGACAATCGATCTGGATCCAGCGCAGTCGTCCAATCGGTTCCCGTGCCGCTGATCCATTCATCTCAACGCTCCCGAGCGACAGCCGTGAGGCACCGGAGGTGGGCGCTCAGAGTCTACCGACCACAAGCAGGCCGAAGCTCGTGCCGGGCGGGAGCTCCACGGCTGTTACACGAAGAGGCCGCCCGCCGGAGCGGACGGCCTCTCAACTCAGCGAGTCAAGTAGAGAACCTGACGGGAGCGCGACGATCGCGGCGATGGTGTCAACGGTGCGGGCGCTGACGCCCGGACTTGGCCCGTTCGCGTTGCTGCCGCACTCCGCCCAGTGTTCAGGCGTACCGGATGACGATCTGCCCGCTGGTCAGAAGCTCGTAGCAGACCGTGAACCAGCCCCCGGAACCGTCAGGGACGGCCAACGTCCAGCGACCAACCCCTGCACCCCCGAACTGCTCAATTGTCACGGTAAACGGGACGGCCACCGGGAACCCTCGGCCACCTGGAATGGGGACGAACCCACCACCGCTTACGGTCAGGGTGATGGCGCCATGGATGTCTCCCGACCAGCCCGTGACCTCGCCCCAGATGTTGCCCGGGAAGCCTTCCCAGTCGCCGTACTGGTCAACGCAGTCGATGTGCCCCGAGGCGGTGCCGTCGGCATAGAGCTTGATCCCAATGCTGAAGACGGTGCTCCCTGCTGGGAACGGATCTTGCATCTCGGAGGTGCCACCCCCGTGGATGGTGGCCACCGGCCTGGGGGGAGCCGCAGCGCTGGCGGGACCGGCCATGGCGCCGACGAGGAGCGCGGCGACCGAGAACGCGCTGATGAGACGTCTCATACGAGAACCCTCCACGCGCCCTCGTTCGGTCACCCTCGCAGTGGACGCGGCTGCGTACGGGATCCCCCGCGTTAGTTAGAGTGTGGGCGTGCCGAATGGTCGTGTCGAATCCGATCGCTTGGTACCGGTGACCGCATGCACCACATTCGAGTGAAACTGCCCCGGCGAGTCCCGGGCGCTGACAAGTGCCGCGAGATCGAGCCACCGAAGGGCTGGATTCGGCTTGAGCAACCCGTAGTAGAGGTTGAAGCCGTCGATGTAGATCGTGACGCGTAGGCCGTTTGTCACCTGACCGCCTCGGACAAGAAAAAACCCGACGGGCGGAACCGCCGGGTGTGTAGCCGCATTGTGGGGCTCCCGACCATCGCGGTCAAGGGTCCGGCTCCCTTCGCGGCTTCGCTCACTCGACCGCGGCCAGCTCCGTCGACAACCTCACCGCGACCGCCTGCGTCATGTGGGCCGCCCTGGTCCCAACACGGTGAAGCGTCGGATAAGCGGCCGGCACTACTGTCCCGGGTGCGGTGAGCCCGGAAGCTGTGGGAGCTCGATGCGGTCGATGCGGAAACGGGTCGGTTGCGCGAGAACCCCGTCGAGGGTTGGAACCCATTTGAAATTGCCCGACGCGACCACCGGGAAGGGCCCCCTCAGGACGATGATCACCCGCTGCTCCTGGCCGGCGACCATGCCTGCCGGCCGGC
>JBKJVO010000135.1:0-9936 GCA_046717305.1 Candidatus Limnocylindrales bacterium | reverse complement strand
CCATCCACGGACGTGGACATCGCGTGGGATGCAACCGCCACCCTCCTGACCGTCAGCCCGCGGAGCGCCTGGCAGCCCGGCACGTACTACACCGTGACCGTGGGGGCCGGTGCGCTCGACGCGAGTGGCAGGCCGCTCGAACGCCGGATCCGCGCGGCGTTCCTCACCCGACCGCCCGTGACGGCGGTCATCGTCGCGACTTCGCTGGCCGGTGTCGAAGCGACGATCGCGACCGCGTTCCGGATCAGCTTCTCCGGCCCGGTGGACGAATCGAGCCTGGACGTCCTCGTGAGCCCGCCCGTCGAGGGCGCGCTTCATCCCGTGACCGGCGCGACGGACGCCGCTCCGGCGTTCGACTTCGTCCCGGATGACCCGCTCCAGCCCGACACGGATTACACGGTGACGCTCGGGCCGGGGACGCGCGATTTCGACGGGGCCGAGATCACCGCCGCGTCGCTCGCGATCCGGACCGCTGCGGCGCCCGCGGTCGTCCGCTTCCGGCCGAGGAACGGCTGGGCGGACGTCACGTGGCGCCAGATGCTCTCTGTCCGATTTACGGAACCGATGGACCACGCGTCGACCGAGGCTGCGTGGAGCGCGGTCCAGGGCACGGCGGCCGTCGCCGGCACGTTCCGCTGGGCGGAGAACGACACGGTCCTCGTCTTCGACCCGAAGGCCGTTCTCGGGTACGGCCAGGAGGTCACGATGACCGTTGGCCTCGGCGCGGTCTCCAAGGCCGGGCTGCCGATTCAGGCCGCCGCCTCGGCGAGCTTCACGACGGCGCCCCGCCCGAAGCCGCCGTCCACCGGTGGCGGAGGAGGCGGCAGCGGTGGTGGCGGCGGGAGCGTCGGCGCCGGGACATGGGCCGCGGTCGAGACGTACTACCTCGGCCTCATGAACTGCACGCGTACCGGCGGCATCGTCACGTCGAGCGGAAGCTGCTCGAGTCCCGGTGGCCGGAACGTGGCCGCGCTCTGGATCGACGCCGGGATCAGCTCCTCGGTGTCGCGCCCGTATGCGAAGAGGCTCGCCGTGAACAACCTGTGCACGCACTTCTCCGGTGGGACGCCCGGCAACCGCCTGAAGGCCGCGGGGTACACGAGCTACATCTGGGCGGAGAACCTCGGCTGCCGAAGCGGAGACCCGTACGCCGCCGTCCTCGGATCGCATCTCTTTTTCCAGAGCGAGTGGTCCTACAGCGGCGGCCACTACGTCAACCTCATGAACGCGAAATACGATCGCGTCGGGCTCGGCGTGTGGGCCTCGGGCGGCCGCGTTCGGCTCGTGGTCGACTTCTATCACCCCCGCTGAACGGCCGGCGATGATCCGCAACGCCATCATTCACCTGCTCAGCGAGCAGCCGATGATCGCCGATCTCGTCGGGAGCCCGTCGCCCGGCGACGTGAACCTCGTCTGCACCAACCTGCGGACCCTGGACGGGAAACGGCCGGTCTTCATCGACCAGATGGACTCGACGTTCATCGTTCCGTATCTCCACATCCGGTTCATTGAATTCCGGCCGGACCTGGCCGGACCCCTTGGCGCCGAGGTGGACTCGGTCAAAAAGGTCGCCGAGCCAGGACCGCCGGCTGAAGACGGGGACCTCGAGATCGACGAGGACTTCCTGCGGCGCAT
Organism: Candidatus Limnocylindrales bacterium; assembly: GCA_046717305.1. GTDB lineage: Bacteria > Chloroflexota > Limnocylindria > Limnocylindrales > CSP1-4 > UBA5189. The sequence continues at coordinate 8,301 of JBKJVO010000135.1, read as the reverse complement.
CCGCGACGCCTGATCGAAACCCCCGGATAACCGGGGGCGAAGTGGCCTCCGATATACTCCCGCCCGATGCCGAAGCACCTGGTGATCGTGGAGTCGCCGGCCAAGGCGCGGACGATCGAGCGCTACCTTGGCGACGATTACCGCGTCCTGGCTTCCTACGGACACGTCCGCGACCTTCCCGAGAACCCCGGCAAGGGCAAGTTCGGCGTGGACGTCGATAACGGATTCCTGCCGGAGTACGTTATCGCCGAGGACCGCCGCAAGCAGGTTGAGGCCATCGAGCGAGCCGCCCGGACGGCGGACCTGGTCTACCTCGCGACGGACCTCGATCGTGAGGGTGAGGCGATCGCGTGGCACGTCGCCGAGGCCGCGAACATCCCCCTGTCCAAGACCCGGCGGGTCACCTTCTCCGAGATCACCGAGCGCGCGATCCACGACGCCTTTGAGCATCCGCGCGACATCGACACGGATCTCGTGGACGCGCAGCAGGCGCGACGCATCGTGGACCGGCTCGTGGGTTACACGCTCAGCCCGCTGCTTTCGCGGAAGGTCCGGGGCGGTCTCTCCGCTGGGCGCGTCCAGTCCGTCGCCGCCCGTCTCGTCGTGGAGCGAGAGCGCGAGATCACGGCCTTCGCTGCCCGCGAGTACTGGACGCTCCGGGCCACGCTTGCGACCGGCGGGGGCGAGACCCTCGAGGCGGACCTCTGGCGGTTCGGGGGCAAGCCGGTGGAGATCGGCGACGAGGGAACCGCGACGCGACACGCTGACGCCCTCAAGGAACTCCGGCCGATCGTCACGAGCGTCGGGACGCGCACCCAGCAGCGCAGCCCCGCGCCGCCGTTCACGACGTCCACGCTGCAACAGGAGGCCAGCCGCAAACTGGGATTCAGCCCGAAGCGAACGATGTCCGTCGCGCAGCGCCTGTACGAAGGTGCGGACACGCCGGACGGCCATGTCGGGTTGATCACCTACATGCGTACCGACTCGACGGCGATGGCCGGCATCGCGATGGGAGAGGCCCGCGAGGTCATCACGAACCGGTTCGGCGATCGGTACGCGATGCCGAAGGGCCGGGTCTACAAGACGAAGACCAAGGGCGCCCAGGAGGCGCACGAGTCGATCCGGCCGACGCGCTTCGCCCGGGACCCGGAGTCCCTCGCGGGCTCCCTGAAGGCGGACGAGCTCCGTCTGTACCGCCTCATCTGGCAGCGGGCGCTCGCATCGCAGATGGCGGCGAAATCGCTCGAGACCACGACCGCCGAGCTCGCCGACGGATCGTATGAGCTTCGTGCGAGCGCGACGCGCACGCTCTTCGACGGGTTCGCGCGGGTCTACACCGAGGGCCGGGACGACGGTGCGGACGATGCGTCGGAGGGTCGCCTGCCCGCGCTCGCCAAGGGCGACGGGGCGACCGTCCTGGACGTGGCGTCGACGCAGCACTTTACCGAGCCGCCGCCGCGCTACACGGAGGCGTCACTCGTCAAGGCGCTCGAGGAGCACGGCATCGGGCGGCCGTCGACGTATGCGGCCACGCTCTCGACGATCGTGGACCGGGGCTACGTCCGCATCGAGGACCGCCGGCTGCACCCTGAGCTGATCGGGGAGATCGTCACCGACCTCCTCGTCGAGCATTTCGGGGACTACGTCGATCTCCGGTTCACCGCCCGCATGGAAGAGGAGCTGGACGAGGTGGCCCGCGGCGAGCGCGCATGGGTGCCCCTCCTGGAGGCGTTCTACGGGCCGCTCCGGGACCGCGTGGCGGAGAAGCGCCGCGAGCTCCGCCGGAGCGACTTCACGACCGAGCCGTCGGACGAGGTCTGTTCAGAGGGCCACGCGATGGTGGTCCGGCTGGGTCGAAACGGCCAGTTCCTCGCCTGCTCGCTCTACCCCGAGCACAAGGAGTCTCGGCCCCTGCCCGGAGATGAGGCCCCGGCCCTCCCGGGAACGGGCGAGCCGTGTCCGAAGTGCGGCGAAGGGGTCCTGGCGTCGAAGCGCGGAAAATTCGGACCGTTCGTGGGCTGCTCGCGGTATCCGGACTGCGACTTCATCCAGCGGGACGGTCCGCCGCCCCCGGACCAGCTCCCGTTCCAGGTGACCTGCCCGAAGATCGGCGACGGCCACCTCGTGGCGCGTCGCGCCCGGCGCACTGGCAACGTCTTCTGGGGGTGCTCCGCCTACCCGAAGTGCGACTACACGACGAATCACGAGCCGCTCGGCGCCGTCCACGATGCGGACGACGGACCGGTGGCGCGCCGCGACGCCGGGGCGATCTGCCTCCACTGCGGCGCCGCGATCGAGCTGCCCTCCGGGGATGCAATGCTTGCCGGGCTGCGGTTCGCCGGTGGTCCGCCGGACCCTGCGGCGCTCGTTTCGAAGCGCCCGGCGCGGCCGGGAGGTGGCCGCGGGGGGGCCAGACGGGCCACGGGATCCCGCGCCGGAGCCGGCCGGACCGCCTTGAGTGGGCGATCCGCCGCCGGCAGGCGCACGACCGGCCGCGGTCGCGCGAACGGCAGCGCTCCGACGGCGTGACCGCGCCGGGAGGATCCGGGCAGGCGCTCGATCGATTTCTCCTCGGGCTGCAGGCCCGCGATGCATCACCCCACACGATCCGGGCCTATCGCACCGCCGTCGGGACCTATCTGGAGTGGCTCGGCGAGCGGGAGGTGGATTGGCGGACCCCGGGGCGGAGCGAGCTGCGCACGTACCTCGCCCGCCTCTCCAGCACCACCGTCCGGGCATCCGTCGCGCAGCGCCTTGCGGCCATTCGGGCATTCCACCGCTTCGTGGCCCGGGCCGGCCTCGCCGTCGGTGATCCGTGGGGCCCCATCTCCACGCCCCGCCTGCCGCGGCGCCTACCGCGTGTTCTCGAGGTCGAGCAGGTGGACCGTCTCATCGCAGCGGTGGACGCCGAGCTCGCCGCCGCAGCCGACACGGACCGTCGGGGCGGCACGGGCACCGCGACGGCGATCGCGCTGCGCGATCGGGCGATCGTGGAGGTGGCATACGCGGCAGGGCTCCGGATCAGCGAGCTTGCGTCGTCGGAGCTGGCGGCCCTCGATCTCCGGCGCGGCGAGGTCCGCGTCGTGGGCAAGGGACGGAAGGAACGGATCGGCCTTCTCGGCCGTCCGGCGGTGCGCTCGCTGACGACCTATCTCGACGAGGCGAGGCCCGTGCTCCTGGCACTGCGAACCTCTCCCGGCCCGGATCCCGCGGTCGTATTCCTCAACCACCGGGGCGACGGGCTGGGCGTCCGCGGGCTGCGGCTGCGGATCGATCGCCTGTGTCGCGCTGCGGGCCTTCCGGACGGCGTGTCGCCGCACACACTGCGCCACTCCTTCGCGACACATCTTCTGGACGGCGGCGCGGACCTCCGGGTGGTCCAGGAGCTGCTCGGACACGAGAGCCTGGCCACGACGCAGATCTATACGCACGTGTCCCCGGCCCGGCTGCGGTCCGCATACCGCGACGCGCATCCGCGAGCCCGCCGCGCGGGCGCCGGTCCGACGGGCGTCGATGCGGGCCGCCCGGAGCCGGCTTCGTGACCGGGGTTTCGCCGCGATCGGGCCTCGTGCGGGCCGGCGTCATCCTTTCCGTCGCGTTCCTCGTCTCGCGAACGCTCGGCTACCTTCGGACGGTCGTCCTCGGGGCGACGTTCGGGACCGGCCCGGAACTGGACGCGTTCTTTGCCGCGTTCCGGGTACCGGACCTGATCTTCCAGGTCGTCGCTGCCGGCGCGATGAGCTCGGCACTCATCCCGGTCATCACAGGCCTCGCGGCGGAGGGCGAACGCGCGCACGCTTGGCGAGTCGTCGCGACGCTGGCGAACCTCCTCCTCCTCGCGATGACGGCCCTTGCGGTCGTGGCCTTCGTCGGCGCGGAGCCACTCGTGCGGGCACTGGCGCCGGGTTTCGACGCCTCGGCAGTCGCCCGGACGACGGAACTCACCCGGATCATGCTCGCGGCACCGGTCTTCCTGGCCCTCGGCGCCGTCGCAACGAGCGCGCTCAACGCCGACGGGCGGTTCACGGTGGCCGCGATGGCTCCGATCGTCTACAACCTTGCAATCATCGGCGCGGCGGTCGTCCTGGGCCCCACGATGGGCGTCAGGGCACTCGCCATCGGCGTGGTCGCCGGGGCGGTTGGCCACGTCCTCATCCAGTTGCCGGCGCTCCTGAGGCTGGGATTCCGCCCGACGGCTCGGATCGACCTCTCGGACAGTGCCGCCAGGCGTGTCCTCGCGCTCCTGGGGCCGCGGGCGCTCGGTCTGGGCGCCTCGCAGGTGACCTTCATCGTCATGACGGCGCTCGCGTCGTCGCTCGGCGCGGGGGCAATCTCCAGCTACACGATCGCCTTCTCGCTCCTCCAGATCCCGGTCGGCGTCATCGGCGTGCCGCTCGGTGTGGTGATCTTCCCGTCGATCTCACGCGAGCACGCCCTCGGCGCGGTGGGGGCATATGTCGCGATGGTCACGCGATCGGTGCGGCTGATGGTGTTCGCAATGGTCCCGATCGCGGCGCTTGGGCTGGCACTCCGCGTGCCGGTCGTGGAACTGCTGTTCGGGTACGGCAAGTTCGATGCCGTCGCGATTGACAGCACCGCCGCGACGCTGGCCCTCTTCCTGCTCGGGCTGCCGGCGCACGCCTCGATCGCGGTGCTCGCCCGTGCCTTCTACGCCCGCCAGGACACCCGGACCCCGGTCGCGGCGGCCATCCTTGCGGTTGCCGTGAACACGATGCTCGGGGTGCTCCTCGTTGGGCGGCTCGGTCTGCCGGGCCTCGCCCTGGCGATCGCCGTCGCGGCCTGGATCGAGGCGACGGTCCTGCTCGTGGCCCTCGGACGGCGCGTGCCCACGTTCGACCGATCGGGGATCGTCAGGGTGCTCGCCGAATCGATCGCCGGCGCTGTGGCTGCCACGGTCGTCGCGACGATCGTTGCGAGCGCCCTCGCGGACCTCCTGTCTCCGGGGTCGCCCAAGGTGGCCATCCTCGCCGGCACCGCCCTTGCCACGCTCGCCGGCGGGGGAGCCTACCTGGGCGTCGCGATCGCCTTGCGGATCCCGGAGCTGCCTTCTATCGTCGGGCTCGTGACCGACCAGATCCGGCGTCGGCGCGGGTCGTGAGCGTCGAGGCCGCGCTCGCCGACACGGGCGCCTGGGACGCCTTCGTCCAGACGACACATCCGGGGTCCTACCTCCAGCTGGCCCCATGGGCGCAGGTGAAGCGGGCCAACGGCTGGACGGCCATTCGACTCGGCGCGGACGTCCCGTCCGCTGGCTCGGGCGGCGCTCTCGGCGGGCGAATCGGGATCGGCGCGCAGATTCTCCTCCGGCGGCCCGCCCCGCTTCCGTGGGCCTTCGCCTACGCGCCTCGCGGGCCGGTCACGACGTCGTGGCATCCGGAGCTGGTGCCGGCATTCACGGAGGTCGTGCGGTCGACGCTGCCGGGCGGGGCCGGGCGCGTCTCGCACCTTCGCATCGACCCGGAAGTCGAGCTCGACGGCCCCGACGACGACGGCGGGTCGCTGCGGGCCGCGCTCCTCGCGGCGGGCTGGCAATCCGCTCCCGCGATCCAGCCCGCCTCAACCCGGCTGATCGACCTCCGCGCGGACGAGTCGGCCCTGTGGGGCGACCTGCGCAAGAAGTGGCGCCAGTACGTCAACCGCGCCCGATCCGGTGGCGTGACCATCGAGGAGGCCGACGGCGACGCCCTCGGGGTGTTCGATTCGATCTACCGCGAGACGGCCGCCCGGGCTGGGTTCCTGATCCGCACCGAGGCGGCCTATCGTGACGTCTGGAACGCATACCGGCCGCACGGGCTGGCCCGGCTCCTCATCGCACGACTGCGGGATGGGGAACCTGCCGCAGCACTCTTCCTCGTCCGATGCGGCTCGCGAGTGGTGGAGCCATACGGCGGAATGACCCATGCCGGCGCGGACTCCCGGGCGAACTATCTCCTGAAGTGGGAGGCGATCCGCTCGTCACGGGAGGCCGGCGCGGCCACCTACGACTTGTGGGGCCTGGCCAACCCGGGGATCGCCCATTTCAAGACCGGCTTCGGTGGGCGCGAGGTCCGTTACATCGGGGCATGGGACCTGGTGCTGGAAGGTATCGGCCGGTTCGCCTACGAGGCGGCACAGCGCGGGCGGGTCTGGATTGCCCGGCGGCGGCATGGGCTCTGGGCGGGGGCGGCGGCCGCGCCAGGCACGGCCGGCGACGGGGGCGGCGAAGAGGGGGGCAGTGCCGGCGACGACGTGGGGGTCGGGACTGGCACGGACGGGGGCGCCGGAGCCTGATGGAGGTTCGGCCGGCAAACGCGCGCGAGCTGGAGGTCTGGGACGATCTCGTCGTGACGCCTGGCGGCGGGCACGTCTATCAGTCGATGGCGTGGGCGCGGCACCGTGCCGCGACCGGCTGGCGACCGCATCACCTCGTCGCGGACGACGGGTCCGCAGTCCTCGCGCTCGAGAGACCATGGCCGGTCATCGGGGGCGGCAGCACATACCTCCCACGCGGCCCGATCCCGACCGGAGATGCGGCAGCGATGGCCCGCCGACTCCAGGCGTTCTGCGCCTGGCTCGCGGCCAACGGCACGGACGTCCTGGCGACCGACGCCGAGGTGCCCGCGGCCAATGGCTACGGGGGGCTGATCCGGGCCGCTGGCTTCCACCAGATCGAGGACATCCATCCGTCGCGGCACCGGCTTGCGCTGCCGCTCGGCCACGGCGCGGACGAGCCCGGGGTCCTTGCCGGTGTAGCGAAGGCGACGCGCCAGCGGATCCGGGCAGCCGAGCGGGCGGGCACGATCGTGCGACGCTATGACGGCGTCCTCCAGCCCGGCCACGCCCAGGGGGGCGAGCCTGGCGACGACCCAGGCGACGGGTTCGCGCGCCCGGTCGAACCAGCGGCGATTGCGCTGAGCCGTTTCTACGACCTCCTCCTCGAGACGGGGGAGCGTCGACAGTTTGCGTTCGGACCCCGCGCCTCATACCTCGCCTGGTGGCAGGCCGCGCTCGACGCGGGGATGCTCGTGCTCCTCGAAGCCCGATCGGCGGAAGGTTCGCTGCTCGCTGGACTCGTGCTCTATCGCCACGGCGGCCGCCTGACGACCGTCCACTCCGGCGACCATGCCGCGCTGCGACGCGATCACCCGGGCGCGCTCCACCTGCTCCGCTGGCGGGCGATCCAGCTCGCCATCCGGGAGGGCTGCGCAGAGATGGACCTCGGAGGCGTCGACCTTCCCGGTGCACGGCAGCCACCGGTCGAGGGCGAGCCGATGTACGGCCTGTACGAGCACAAGCGGTCCTTCGGAGCAAGATGGTTGGAACTCACCGGCGCCCATGAGCGGGTGTTCCGACCGCGCCGCTACCTCGCCGGACGGCTCGTCGCACGCGCTTCTCGAATCCTGTCGAGGGCGCCGTGACGGCGGCCTTTCCGGGGCCGGAAGTCCTGACCGACGAGGCGGCCATCGCGGCCGTCGAGCCGGCCTGGCGGGCCTTCGCGGCCGAGTACGGGACCTCGCCGTTCGATTCGCCGGACTGGCTGCGGCCGTGGTACCGCCACTACGCTGGCGATGCCGAGGCGCGGGTCCTGGTGTGGCGCCTGGACGGTCACGTCGTGGGAGTCGCCCCGCTCGTCCTGCGCCGCTCGGGCCGGCCGCCTCGTCGAATGGAGCTCGGTCTGTGGGGAGGTTCGGGCCCGGCTCTCCGCGGGCTGAGCGACGTCGTCGCAGCGGACGACCACCGAGCCGCCGTGCTGGACGGGCTTATGGACTGGTTGGGCAACGGACGGCAGCCCTGGGATGTCATCCATGTCCTGCGGATGCCGCCGGGCTCCGAAACGCCGGAACGACTCATCCGGGCTTCTGAGCGCCATGAGTGGCGCTCCGTGAGCCTCACCGGCATCGTCCGATCGACGACCTACGTCCTCGAGCTGCCCGCCGACGAGCATGGCTCGAGGACATTCCTCGGCGCGAAGGCTCGCCACAACCTGCGTACCGAGGCCAACCGATTCGCACGGGCCGGTGGGTGGTTCGAGCAGATCGTCGAGCCATCTGTCGCCGCGGAGGCAGTCGCCGCGATCCGGGACCTGATGGCCGCGCGATGGGGGGTCCGCGAGCTCGACTTTGGGCCCGATCCTGCCTTCGAGCCGTTCCTCGTCGCGGCGCTCGAGGCGATGCTCGCCAGCGGCTCGGTCTGGATCGACCTCGCCCGGGATCCCTCCGGTATCCGGGCGTGCCTTGTGACGATGGTTCTCAATCGACGAGCGGTGGCGCTCATCATTGGGGTGAGCCAGGACAAGGACGT
>JBKJVO010000134.1:0-2653 GCA_046717305.1 Candidatus Limnocylindrales bacterium | reverse complement strand
TCGATCGGCCGCCAGGCTGGGAGCAGCGCCACACCGGCGACGATGAGAACGGCGGCCACGAGGCCGTTGACCATGCTCGCGCGGGGAACCCGGCGGGGTTCCGACTCCGTGGCCGCCGTGGGGGGGGTGTCGAGAATCCCCGCGAGCGTGACTGCCGCGACGCCGGGCCACCACGCGATCCCGCGTGCGGCCATCGCCCCGAGGACGGCGAACGTAACGAGCGTCACGAGCGCCGGCCAGGGGACGGCGCGGTCGCGGCGTCGGCGGGCGATCGCGAGCAGCGCGACTGCCACGAGCGCCACGCTCGCCCAGAACAGGCTCCCGGCGAGGTCCGTCGGGGTCGTGGGCTGCCATTCCGTGATCCGCGATGCGACCTCGCCGTTCGTTGCCATGCCCAGCGTATAGGTCCAGACCCCGAGCCCGAACGGGGTGAGCAGGGTCGCGGCACCGGAAGCGAGCGCTGCGAGGAGCGTGCGACGCGCGTTCGGGGAGCGGTCGTGGAGGTCCGCCAGCCAGGCGAGCCCGACGAGGATCGGGGCGAGGATGAAGCTGCCGTGGAGGTGCGCCCAGGCGGCCGCCACGACGGGGATGAGCCACAGCCCGCGCGGATGCTCCCGTCGCCCGGCGAGGAGCAGGAGCACCACGGCGAAGCACGCCATCCCGAGGAGCTGCGGGCGGAGGGCGAGCGTCGGCGCCGTCACGACGAACGCGGCGAGCGTCAGCCACGCGGCGACCCGCGATCCGATCCGCGGAGCACGTCGCCGGATCGCGAGGAGGACGAGCCCGAAGACGATCGCCACGAGTGCGGCCCGGAAGACCGCCAGCCCGGTCCAACCCAGGGCCGCATGGACCGCGGCGAGGATTGCCTGGGCGCCCCACTGCTGGTCCAACCATGGCCGGCCGGCTGCCGTGAACGTCCAGGTGTCTACCGCAGGGATGCCACGGCCGGCGAGGATATCGGCGCCGGCACGGAGCTGGTACGCGAGATCGACGGTCGGGAGGGTCGCCAGCAGTGCCGCGAGCGTCGGCAGGGCCACCGCGAGGAAGATCCACAGCTCGGGCAACGTGGGCCGGAGCAGTCGCTCGCGCGCCGGGCGCGGAGGAAGCGCCGATGGACCGGCCGTGAGGGCATCCGTCATGTCCTTCCCGCGAGCCATCGCGATGCCGGCGTCTCCCCGACGAGCCGCGGAATGAACGGGATCACCGCAACGAGCATCGCGAGCCCATTCACCCGGAGGATCGGCAGCCCGAGCATCGCGGCGACCGGCACGGTCCAGAGCCGGTCCGTCCGGGCGCCCCAGACCACGAGTGGGACGGCGATCGCGAGCCGGGCCCAGAGCGGCACCGGGATCGTGAACACCCAGTCCGGCCCCGTGGCGGTCTCGCCCAGAATCTCGATCCAGCGGAACCAGAGGCTCGGCGCGATCACGAACGAGACGAGCGCAAACACCCCCGACGCCCCGAGGGCGATGGCCAGGTTGCGCCACTCCCGCCGCACGGCGAACCAGAGGAGGCCCACGCCGGGTGTCACCTTCGTGAGGAGCGGCAACGCCCAAAGCCACGGCCAGCGAAAGCCGGCAACGATCGCCGCGCCCATGAGGAGGTGGATGTTGCCGACGGTCAGGTCGGCGAAGACGGGGACGAGCAGGAGGACGAAGCCGGTCCACAGGCCGGCCTGCCAGACCAGCGCAGCCGTGAGGGCGAGTGTCCAGAGCGCGATGAACCACGGCCATGGCAGGAGATGGAGCGGCCCGAGGAGCTGGGTGAAGGCGGGAGAGTAGAAATAGGCGTCCTGCTCGCCGTCCCGGACTGCGCCATACGGCTGGAGCGGGTCGGCTGCCCAATAGGCGTGGGCATCCACGCCCGTCTGGATGAGCCCGAGGGCGTGGGCCCCCGCCAGCACGAGGCACGCCAGGATCGCGCCGTCCCGGATCGGGCGGAGCCGGGACAGGCGGATCGGAAGGATCCCCGCGGTCATCGCGCCATTCTGGGGCCCGGGATGGCCGCCTCGCAGCGGTCCGATGGTCCTGCCCCGCTTCCCCGGCCCCAAGGTTCCCGATTGCTCACCAGATGAGCGCTGCGGAGCGTTCGACCAGTCACATGCTCATCAGGCGGGCATTGGACAGGAATCGGGCCGGATCCGGCATCAGCCACGCAGGACTCCGGCACGCGCCGGCGCCTCGAGGGCCTCGATCCATTTCGAGCGCCATCCGGGTGAGCATTCGGGAGAAACCGGGCCCGGACTGCCGCGAACGGCCCTACCCGGCGAGTTGCTGCTCGGCAGAGAGCGATTCGTCGTAGATCGTCTCGACCGCGCGAGCCATGAGCTCTACGCAGAAGCGCTCGTGGACCAGGTCGTGGCCGGCGCGACCGAGCGTGTCGGCCAGCGGGTGATCCCGAAGGAGCCGGCTGATCGCGGTTGCCAGCGCGCCCGGATCGTGGGGCGGGACGAGGAGCCCGGTCTTGCCGTCCTCGATCATCTCCGGGATCCCGCCGACCCGTGACGCCACGACCGGCCGGGACAGTGCCATCGCCTCGAGGATCGTCAGGCCCTGCGCCTCGCGGTACGAGGGAAGCACAGCCACGTCCAGCGCGGCGGTGACGGCCGGAACGTCGTCCCGGCGTCCGCTGAAAACGACGGACCGTTGAATCC
>JBKJVO010000133.1:0-3177 GCA_046717305.1 Candidatus Limnocylindrales bacterium | reverse complement strand
GGCGCAGCCTGTCGCCGCTGCCCCGGCCGCTTCGGATACGGACGCGCCGGCTTCGTAGCCGGCCGCGCCGGACCGACTCGCCCCGCAGCGCGGCATGACCATCGACGAGGAGCCGCCCCGCCCGTGCAGGATCCAGACCTCGCCCTCGTGGCGCTCGACCCGGACGCCGTCGCCCCAACGGAGATCGATCCGGCAGCGTCGAGCGAGGGCGATCATCCCGGGGCCGTCATGTCGCTCGTCGATCACCTCTCGGAGCTCCGCAACCGCATCGTCTGGTCGCTCGTCGCCATCGGCCTCGGTGGGATCGTGGGATTTGCGGCCGGTGAGCCGATCATCGCCTTCCTGCGCTCGCCGCTTCCGTTCGACCGGCCGCTCGTGTTCACCTCGGTCGGTGATCCGTTTGCGATCCGGATCCAGATCGCCGTCGTCGTGGGGATCATCCTCGCGATGCCGGTAATCCTGTGGAACGTCTGGCGGTTCATCGCGCCCGGACTCACGGACAAGGAGCGTCGCTCCATCCTCCCGTGGATCCCGGCAGCACTCGTGTTCTTCGGCCTGGGCGTCTCGATCGCCTATGCGGTCCTCCCGTTCGCTACGGCCTTCCTCCTGAGCTTTCAGACGCCGGACCTCCAGGCACTCCTGACCGCCCGCGAGTACTTCGATTTCGTGAGCACGCTGTTCCTGTCCTTCGGCCTGCTGATGGAGTTTCCGATCCTCCTCGTCGGACTGTCGCGCGTCGGCATCGTCACGTCCGATCGGCTCCGTCGGTCGCGTCGGATCATCGTCCTCGGGATCGCGATCTTTGCGGCGGCGGCGACGCCCGGCGGAGACCTCGTGAGCCCGGCGGTGCTCGGCCTGACGCTGTACATCCTGTTCGAGGGCACGATCTTCGTCATCCGGCGCAGCGGCCGCTGATCGCCGCGGCGGGCGGGTAGACTGCCGGCATGGCACAGGCGGATCCCGGGCACGACCCGCTCCCCAACGATCCGGCAATCGTGCCGGCCGGGCCGGAGCCGTCCCACGTCGTCATCCTGAGCGGCCTCTCCGGGGGCGGGAAGACGGCGGCGGCCAAGCTCTTTGAGGATCTCGCGTACGTCGTGGTGGACAACCTGCCCGGCGAGCTGCTGCCGAACCTGGCGGACCTCGTCTCGACGGATCGAGTCCGGTACGCGCGCATCGCCATCGTGCTGGATGTCCGCGCCGGTAACGCAGAGTCCGCCTACCGTGCCATGCGCGACGCGCTCGAGGGCCGCGGGATCCGGCCCCAGGTCTTCTTCCTGGAGGCGCGTGACGAGGTCCTCGTTCGCCGCTTCTCCGAAACGCGCCACCGCCATCCACTCGGCGAGGGCCGGGGGATCGCGGCCGCCATCGCGGACGAGCGACGTCTTCTCGACTCGATCCGTGCGGAGGCGGACGTCGTCGTGGATACCTCCGACCTGTCCCTTCGAGAGCTCCGCGAGCGCCTCTTCGCCCGATTGGGCGACGTGGAACCGGACCGGATGGCGATCCAGCTCATCAGCTTCGGCTACAAGTTCGGCGTGCCGCTGGAAGCGGACCTCGTTTTCGACACCCGATTCCTTCGCAACCCGTACTACGTCGAGGAGCTTCGCGAGCACTCGGGGCTGACGCCCCCGGTCCGCGAGTACGTCCTGGCGCAGCCCGCGGCCGCGCGCTTCCTCGAGCTCGTCGAGCAATTCCTCGACTTCTCCATTCCCGCCTTCGAGGATGAAGGCAAGAGCCGCCTCACGATCGCGCTGGGGTGCACGGGCGGCCAGCACCGCTCGATCGTCCTCGCCGAGGAGCTCGCGGCCTGGCTTCGGGCGCGCGGCCTGGGGCCCGTTTCCGTCTTCCACCGGGAGCTGGAGCGCCGATGAACCTGCGCCGCTGGCTGGCTCCCGGGATCGGGGTGAAGCGCTGGCTCGTGGTGGTCTTCCTGGGCCTCCTGCTCCTCGCCCTTGCCGTTGCCCACGTCGTGCGGCAGGTGACCCAGGACCTCCGGCCCGCCGGCCTCGTTCAGCCGGTCATCGATGCGGTGACGCTCCAGTTCCTGCCGTACGCCCTGCGCGGACTGATCGGCGGGTCGATCGGCGTGGCGCTCGTGCTGATCGGCGTCGTCCGGGTCGTGCGCGCCGTGACTGAGCCCCTTCGGCAGGCGGACGCGGAGCAGCCTCTCGTCGAGGTCATCTACCAGAAGCGCTTCCTTGCGAAGGGTCCTCGGGTCGTCGCGATCGGCGGCGGGACGGGTCTTTCCGCGCTCCTGCGGGGCCTGAAGGAGCACACGAGCAACATCACCGCGATCGTCACCGTGGCGGATGACGGCGGCTCGTCTGGCGCGCTCCGCGAAGAGCTCGGCATCCCGCCGGTCGGTGACATCCGGAACTGCATTGCGGCCCTCGCCGACGCCGAGCCGCTCATGAGCGAGCTCCTCGGGTACCGATTTCCGGGCGGCCGGCGGGAGGCCGGTCAGCCGGTGGAGCTGGTGCCCGGCGGCCTGGGCGGACACGCGATCGGGAACCTCCTCATCGCCGCGCTCACGGCCGTCGAGGGCGGGGACTTCGAGGAAGGGGTCCGACGCATGAACCGGGTTCTCGCGGTCCGCGGCCAGGTTCTGCCCGCGTCCCCGACCCCGATCACGCTCCACGCCCGCACGCGCGACGGTGTCGTCGTGTCCGGCCAGTCGAACGTGATGGGCACGAGCGGGATCGAGCGCGTCTGGATCACGCCGACGGACGTGGCGGCGTCCGAGGACGCAGTGGCCGCGATCGCCGACGCCGACCTCATCGTGCTGGGTCCGGGCTCGCTCTACACGAGTCTCCTGCCGGTGCTCCTGATCCCACGCATCCGCGACGCCGTGGCGTCCGCGTCGGCCATCAGGATGTACGTCTGCAACGTCGCGACACAGGCGGGCGAGACCGCCGGCTACGACCTCGCCGACCACGTCGAGGCGCTCCTCGGGCACACGGTGCCTGGGCTCGTGGACCTCGTCCTCGCCAACGATCGGTTCGACGCGCGCGTCCCGCTCGGTTGGCAGGCTGAATCCGTCCGGCTCCGCTGGCCGCCCCGCTCGGCACCGCCGCCGAGGCTCGTCACGGACGATGTGGTTGACGCGGTGAACGCCCATCGCCACGACCCCGCCAGGCTGGCCGCCGCCGTCCTGCGCGCCGCCGAGCGCGAGGC
>JBKJVO010000132.1:0-7566 GCA_046717305.1 Candidatus Limnocylindrales bacterium | reverse complement strand
ATGCCGAGCCAGGCCAGGCCCAGCAGCCCCAGCAGCACGAGGTGGACGTTGCCCAGGACCAGCTCACCGATGACCGGCGGAAACCCGATCGCGGCCGCGACCAGGATCCACGGACCCACGCCGGTGGCGCGGCGGAGACGATCCGCGAGGCCCTCCGAGCGGGCGGTGGCGAGGATCGTGGAGGCGAGGATGATTGCCCCGAGCGCCGTCCAGCCCCAGGCCGCCGCGCGGTAGTCGGCGAAGAGCGCCGCGAACGGGGTCGCGGCCGCCGCGAGCGGCGGGGGATAGAGGTAGAGGAACTGCTCCTGCGGCGCGTACGGCCCGGCCAGCTGTGCCGCCGAGTAGATCGCATCGCCGCGGAGGAGGTTGCCCGCCGCGCTCCAGTAGGCCGAGAAGTCGTAGCCCCACTGGATCTGGGTCGTGAACAGCGCGAACTGGAGGAGCCGGAACGCCACCAGGATGACCGCCACGAGGACGATGAGCAGGCGCTGGAAGGACGGCTCCCGGAACAGGCGGAGGCCATAGGCCGACGAGCGCATACCCGCAGGATACGGGCCGTGCCTGGGCCGGATCGGCACAGCATGTCGAGCCGTACCATGACGGGCCATGAAGGCGGAAGCGGTGTCGCCACCCATCGACCGGCCCTGGCGACAGGCCGTCCTGGTCATCGGTGTGACATTCCTCGCGTCCCGTCTTCTGCTTGTCTTGATTGCCCTGATCGTCGAGTTCGCGCTTCAGCTCGACTATCCACGGCCGAGCTACAGCGTCATTCCCGTCCTGGCCAGCTTGACCGGGAGCGATTCCGTCTTTCTTCTGGGGATCGCGGCGGATGGCTATCACGCGACGCCCATCCACGACAACTATCTGGATTGGGTGTTCTTTCCCCTCTACCCGATGGTCGTTCGGGCGGCGTCAATCCTCACACTCGGCAACGTCGGCCTCGCAGGCGTGCTCGTCGCGAACGTCGCAGCGTTGGCTGGCGGATGGCTCCTCTATCGAATCGGCGAGCCCCGCTTCGGACACCGCCGAGCGCTCCTCGCCGTCGTCTACCTGTTGATCGCGCCGGGCGCGGTCGCCTTCGGAATGGCCTACACAGACAGCCTGTTCCTGCTCCTCGCGCTGGCCGCATTCGCAGCCGCCGAGCGCGGTCGATGGGGCTGGATGGGGTTCGCCTACGGTCTGGCGACGCTGACGCGACTGCCGGGCGTACTGATCGGGATCCCGCTCCTGATAATCGCGCTCCGGGCGCCGGGTCGCCCGTTGCGGGCGGTGCTGCCGCTTGCACTCGGGCCGATCGCACTTGGCGCGTTCACCATCTACCTGTGGGATCGCTTTGGCGTCTGGTTCGCGTACCTTCAGGCCCAGGTTGCCTGGAACAACCCCGCGAACACGGTCATCAGCGGCTTGCTGCCAGCAGGCGCAGAACCGCTCGTGGCGCTCCTGATGCTGACGCTCCTCTTCTACGTGTTCCTGCTCGTATACGCGCGACCGGATCGGCTGGACACCCCTTCGATCGTCTACGTGACGGTTTCATTGCTGACCGTCATCAGCTCGCTGCGCCTGCTCTCGGTCGGCCGGTACCTGGCAGTCGTCTGGCCCTTCTCGTGGCTGCTCGCCGGCCGTAATAGCTGGGTGGCGACGGTCTGGCCCGCGGTCTCCGGAGCCCTCTTCGCGCTCTACGCGTTGCTCCACTTCACCCAGGCGCTGGCGCCCTGACCGGAACGCGCCGGTGACGCTCATCGTGGCAAGGCGCAATGCGGAGCCGTCGATCCAGGTCGGCCTCTCCGTCGCCGGCCAGGCCTCTCCGATGGCGGACTCGAGAACTTCCGTGGCACACCGTCAAGTCGATCGGCCTTCTGGCGGACGCCCCGCTCCTGACCGATCAGCCGTACGGCCGCTCGAGGCTGGCCCAGGAGCGCGTCGCAGTCCAGCTCGACGCCGAGCGGGCGTCCCGGTCGTCGTGAAACGTTCGTTCAATCACACCGGGCCCGGCCAGCGACCCGACTTCGTCGCGCCGGCCCTCGCGCATCGGGTGCTCGAGGCTCGGCGGTCCGGTTCGGGGGATGTCGTGGTCGGCAACCTGGATGTGCGCCGCGACCTAGGCGACGTCCGCGACGTCGTTCGAGCCTATCGACTGCTGCTCGAAGGGCTCCGGGATGGCCGGGTGCCGCCGGGATCCGTGGTGAACGTGGCGACCGGACGATCGGTCTCGATCCGTCGAATCCTCGAGATCCTGAGCGCGGCGGGTGGCGTTGTTCCAACGCCGCGTGTCGATCCGCAGCTCGTTCGCGAGAACGATCCCCCGGAGATCGTGGGCGACGCGGCGGCGCTGCGACGCCTCACCGGCTGGCAACCGACGATCCCGCTCGAGCAGACCCTCGCCGACCTCATCGCCTCGATCGAGGCCGAAGGCTCACCGGCCGGCTGACGGAGCCACATTCGAGGGCCTCCTGGACCTCTATATGAGCGTCTTGACGTGCCTGCTTTGAGTGGCTACGCTCTCCATATATGAGTGCCCGAGACGTTGGCCGCCCAGTCGCTCGTATGGCAGACTACCTGGCCCGCTTTGCCGACGACGAGCTCGCCAGCCGCCTCGGCGCGACCGGCGCGGTCCTGGTGGAAGGACCGCGTGGAAGCGGCAAGACCGAGACGTCGTTGCGGGCCGCGAGAAGTGCGGTGCGGCTGGACCGCGATGAGGCGGCGCGGGCAGCCGGGCTCCTGGATCCTGCGCTGTTGCTCGCCGGCGATCGGCCCCGCCTCATCGACGAGTGGCAGCTGGTGCCGAACGTTTGGAACCAGGTCCGAAGCGATGTGGATGACCACCCAGAAGAGGCGGGGCGGTTCATCCTGACCGGATCGGCCGTTCCGGCCGATGACGCAACGCGCCACAGCGGCGCTCTGCGATTCACTCGCCTGCGTATGCGACCGATGTCCCTTGCCGAGAGCGGCCACTCGACGGGCGAAGTCTCAATGAGCGCCCTCCTCGCGGGGGACACACCACGCGCGGGCGATCCGGGACTGAGGATCCGCGACCTCGCAGAGCGCATCGTCGTCGGAGGGTGGCCCGCGCTCGCAGCTCGCAACGTCCGCGACGCCATGGTCGCCCTGCGGGGCTATCTCGACGAAACGCGCCGCGTCGATCTGATTCGCGTGGACGGAGTCCGCCGAGATCCCGAAAACGTCGAACGAGTCCTTCGATCGCTCGCACGAAACGTTGCGACGGCGGCCTCGGCCCGGGCCATCGCTGCGGATGTAGGCGGCGTGGATGGTCCAATCGACTATCACACGGTGCTGGACTACAACAAGGCGCTTTCGCGCGTCTTCGTGATCGAGGATTTGCCCGCCTGGTCCCCCTCGCTTCGCTCACGAATGACGCTTCGAACGGCGGCAACCCGGCACTTTGTCGATCCATCCCTTGCCGCCGCCGCCCTGGGAGCAAGTCCGGAGCGGCTGCTGCTGGATGTCAAGACCCTCGGTTTGCTGTTTGAGTCGCTTGTCGTGCGAGATCTGCGCATCTACGGTCAGGCGATCGATGCCAGCGTATTCCACTATCGCGATGAATCAGGACTCGAGGCCGATGCCGTCGTTGAACTCCCGGACGGCAGGTGGGGTGCCTTCGGGGTCAAGCTCGGGCTGGCGGCGATTGACGATGCCGCCGATGGCCTGCTCCGCCTGGCGGCCCGCATCGATGTCGATCGGCACGGAGCTCCGGCCGTCCTCGCCGTCATCACCGGCTGGGGGTACGGCTATCGGCGACCGGACGGCGTGTCGGTCATTCCGATCGGCACACTCGCGCCCTGAACCACGCGATCGGCTCAGGCAACGCCTCAGGCGCCCAGCAGCGCCGCTGGAACCACGGCAATCCCGTCCTTGCGCCGGTAGGCCTCCTGCCCTGTCGTCACCACGACCGCGTCGAGCAGCCGGTCCCCCAACCGATCACGGAGCCAGAGCAGGTGGCGGACGTCGTTGTCTGACACCGTCCGTGTGAGCTTCACCTCGATCGCGACGACGCGCTGATCCGTGCCCTCCACGATCAGGTCCACCTCGTGCGCTCCGCCCTTGTCCCGGAAATGGAACACGGCCGCCTCCGATGCCTGGGCGTAGACGCGCACGTCAAGCGAGACCTGGGCCTCGAACAAGGCCCCGAGGAGGGTCGCGTGCCGAGGGTTCAGGGTGCCGGCAGGGACGCCCTGCAGCAGCGAGTCCGTCGTCGCCCGCCGCAGTCGCGCGGCCAGCGCCGGATCCAGCAGCTGATGCTTGGGGGCCAGGGCGAGTCTCGAAAGGTCACTGCCCGTTGGCCTCCAGGCGGGGATCGGGTCGATCACCCACATCGACTCGAGGACGTCTGCATACCGAAGAGCGGTTGTCCTGGCGGGCCGCTCCGATCTGCCGGCAGACGCGGCGTCCCGAATCTTCTCCCAGGATGTGGTCGAGGAGATCGCGGCGGCATACGCCTCCATCCAGCGTCGAAGGAGGGCCGGATTTCGAATGGCCTGGCCGGATTCCTCATAGTCCCGGTCCACGATGTGCTCGAGGTAGCCGTCAAGCTCTGCCCGGCTGGCACGCTCCGGCAGCGCTTGCAGGCCCGGAAGGCCGGACGCGAGGATCTCGTGGGCATAGCGATCGAGGCCAACATCGGTCGCGCCGTCAACCGTGCCCTTCTGACCGGTGAGCAAGCCGGCAAGGCTGACCGTGGGGATGGCGACGCCCCGCTCTGCCAGGGTCATCGGGCGCATGCGGAGCGAGACGATCCTCCCCGCGCCGGGGTGTGCGGGCGGGTTCCTGGGCGATGCCGAACCGGTAAGGAGAAACCGGCCCGGTGTCCGATCGGCGTCAACGGCTCGACGGACCAGATCCCAGCTCATGGGCAGGACCTGCCATTCGTCGATGAGGATCGGCGGAGCGCCTCGAACCAATCGGTCGGGGTCGGCCAGGGCCACCGCGCGGACCTGTGGGTCGTCCAGCCGATAGACGGTCGACGCCCGCGCGAGGGCAGTCTCGGTCTTCCCGATGCCGCGTGCGCCCTTGAGGGCGATCGCGGCAACACCGGGCAGGAGCTCGTCCAGCTCGTTGTCGACGACGCGTCGCAGGTACGGTGCCATCTGTCCTCTACGCTACTATCGGTCAGAGTGCCACGATACCATTGGGCGCTATTCTACGCTACCATTGGCCGCGGCCGGCGGGGCCGCTCATCGCCTATCGGGCCGACTTCACGTAGATCTCGGCCGCGTCGGGGACGCGGTCCACTCCGAGCTCCCCGGCGGGCGGATTCGGCTCGCGGACCGCGGCGAGGAGGCTCATGAGCATGTACAGGAGGAGCCGCGGCGTCGCGAGCGTGGCGAGGGCCACGGCGGCGGGCCAGCCCCAGCGCGTCGGTGCCAGGACGAGGGCGATGACCGCGCCGGCGGCGGCGAGGACGGCCCACAGGACCGGCGAGATCGCGTACGGGGACATGTTCTGGACGCCCGCCGTCTGGTCGAGGCCAACGGCCGAGAAGAACGCCACGGACCCGGCCGGCTCCAGGAGCCACTGGAGCAGCGCGAGGATGATGAGCCAGCCGATGAGCGCGCCGACCGCCTGGAACTGGCGCCGCCCAAGCCACCAGATCGCGATGAGCACGGGAAAGAGCTTGAGGTTCGCCGCCAGCGCGACGGACCACGGCTGGCCGATCGCGAGCAGCAGCGTCAGCGGGACGTGGGCCTGGGCCACGCCGATCGCCCAGCCGATCGGCATCCCGAGCAGTCCCAGGGCAATGAACGTGCGTGTCGTCGCGCCCAGTCGGCGGAGGAGCGCCACGAACGACGCCACGACCACGACCTCCCAGCCGAGCGCGAAGACGTGGAACGGCAGGCCGGCGAACGGGCGCATGAGGATGGCCATGAGCGGCGGGTAGAAGTAGTACGTGGGCGTCGTCGCGTCGCCGGTCGCCGCGTACAGGGGCTGGCCGGCATTCAGGCGCCGGGCTGCGTCGTAGTAGGCCCGAACGTCGGCGAGCGGATCCGTGGACAGGTGGAACCACAGCATGCCCAGGCCGAGCAGGCCGCTGAGCCCGGCGATGAAGAGGAGGGCCGCCGCGCCGAGCCGCCTGAGCCGGACGGAGCGGGGATCACGCGGGCCGCGCCCGGGCTTGAGGTAGCCGCCGGCCGAGCTGGTCACCGCGAACTCCCTGTGGGCGCGGGCGCGACGCGTAATCGCTCAATGGCCGGGATCGCTGCCAGGAGCGACAGCCCGGACAGCCACAGGACGGGAAGCGCCAGCACCGCCCCGGCCGGCAGCGTCCAGCGGCGGTCCGTTCGTGCACCCCAGGCCACGAGCGCCGCCGCCAGCGGCAGCCGGACGAGCAGCGGGACGGCGATGTTCGGCTGATCGATCGGCCCCGCCGCTACCGGCATCAGCCCGTCCACGATCCATTCGCGCCAGAGCCGCGCGTCAATCGCCAGCGATGCGACGACCACGAGGGCGGTCACGCCGAGCGCGATCCCGAGCTGGCGCCACTCACGGCGAACCGCGAACCAGATCAGCCCGACGCCGGGCGTCACCTTCGTCAGCAGCACGAACACCCAGGCTGCCGGGTAGCGGAGTCCGAGCGCGATCGCGGCGGCGAGGAGGAGGTGGATGTTGCCGTGGTACAGCTCCACCGCGACCGGCGGAAACGCAAGGATGAGGAGCACCGAGCGCCGTCCCAGCCAACCGACGGTCCCGAGGAGGATGGCGGTCCAGAGCAACCAGAATGAAGGCCAGGCGAGGAGGCTCGCCGGCGCGAACAGCCGCGCGGCTACCGGCGTGTAGGGGAAGGCCCCGAGCTCGCCCGCGACCTGCCGGTATGGGTGCTCCAGGTTCACGCTCCAGTAGGCGAAGGCATCGAACCCAACGGTGCGCGCGGCCGGCGCCACGATCACGAACAGGTACGCGGCGAAGAGCAGGCCCGCGACCGCGAGCCCGTCACGGAGGGCGCGGCGGCGGAACGAGGTCCGGCCGCTCCTCCAGGCGATGGGTCGCCGCTCCATGTGATGCTCCTATGTCAAGCCACGGCCGCCAGGCCACGCGACAAGGTGACACTCAGGCAACAGGGTAGCCGAGGCTGCTCGGCGTGCGGCGTGCGACTCCAGCCAGAGAGTTGGTCGCCTTGGCGGCCACCGGGCCGTACACTCGGGCCGTGCCCCTGTCCGGCTTGCAGCCATCAGCGTCTCCGGCTGGATCGCCCGCCGTCCCTGCCGAGGGCCGACGGATCGTCATCGTCATGCCCGCCTATAACGCGGCGAAGACGCTCGAGAGGACCTACGCCGACATCCCGATGGCGATCATCGATCGGATCATCCTCGTCGATGACGTGTCCGATGACGAGACCGTCGAGATCGCCCGCCAGCTTGGCCTCCACGTCATCGTGCACCGCCAGAACCTTGGGTACGGCGGCAACCAGAAGACGTGCTACGACGCGGCGCTCGAGGCCGGCGCCGATGTCGTGGTGATGCTCCACCCCGACTACCAGTACGACCCGACGCGCATCCCCGCCCTCATCGAGCCGATCCTCGCGGGGCAGGCGGACCTGATGCTCGGGTCGCGGTT
>JBKJVO010000131.1:0-3108 GCA_046717305.1 Candidatus Limnocylindrales bacterium | reverse complement strand
ATGAAAGCCGTTGTCTACGACCGGTACGGACCGCCGGAGGTTCTGCGACTCGAGGAGGTCGAGCGGCCCGTCCCGAAGGACGACGAGGTCCTGGTCAAGGTCCACGCCACGACCGTGACCCGGACGGACACGGGCTTTCGTAGCGCCGAACTGTTCATCAGCCGTTTCTTCACGGGTCTCCGCCGGCCGAAGTGGCGGATCCCGGGCTACGAGCTGGCGGGAGAGGTGGAAGCCGTCGGCGCAGCCGTCGGCGAGTTCGCGGTCGGTGACCGCGTCTTCGGCGCCAATGTCGGTCGGTACGGCGCACATGCCGAGTTCGTCTGCGTCCGGGAGAGGGCCCCGTTGGCGAAGATGCCGAGCGGCGTCACCTTCGAGGAGGCGGCGGCCGTCTGCGACGGCGCGATCCTCGCCCTGGGCTCCCTCAGACTGGCAGACGTCCGCAGTGGGCGGAGGCTCCTGGTCTACGGCGCCTCCGGCTCGATCGGCACGGCCGCCGTGCAGCTTGCCAGGTACCTTGGCGCCCACGTCACCGCGGTGTGCAACACGAAGAACCTCGAGCTCGTGCGATCGCTCGGGGCCGACAGGGTGATCGACTACACGCAGGAAGACTTCACGAAGAACGGCGAAACATACGACGTCATCTTCGACGCAGTCGGGAAGCACTCGTTCAGGCGGTGCAGACGCTCGCTGAAGCGCGGCGGCGTCTACTTCGCAACCGACCTCGGGTTCCTGGTCCAGAACCCCATCCTGGCGCTCGTGACCAGGCGGATCGGAGACAAGCGGGTGAGGTTCCCGATACCTCGGTATACGAAAAAGGACGTCCTCTTCCTCAAGGAGCTGATTGAGGCGGGAAAGTACCGGGCGGTCATTGATCGGCGCTACCCGCTGGAGCAGGTGGTCGAGGCATCCAGGTACGTCGAGACGGGGCAGAAGACAGGCAACGTCGTCCTGACAGTCGGCGGCGACCGCGATACCTGAGCAAGCCGTCGGAGTCGCCTGCAACATCCAGGCGCTGCGAATGTCGTTCGCGACCCGTGGCGCGCCCGTTCGGAGCGGTGATCCTGCGCATCTGATAGTGCTATGATCGTGCCATGAGAACGGTGACGGCACTCGACGTTCGGCGGCGCTTCGGACAGATCATCGACCAGGCGGCAGCGGGGGAGAGGATCGTGATCGAACGGGCTGGTCAGCCCGTGGCCGCGCTCGTGCCGCTCGCGGACCTCGCGCTCGTGGATCCGGACCGCCGGCGGGCGGCGCGGCTGGCGGCCCTCGACGACATCCAGCAGCTGGCTCGCAGGCGGCCGTTCCCGCCCGGCTTCGATCCCGTGGCGACGCTCCGCGAACAGCGCCGGGCTCGCTCGGGGACGGGACCCGACTCGGAGGCACCCGGGTGACGTTCAGCCTGGGGCAGCAGGCTGTGGTCATCGATGCCTCGGCGGCCATGGCCCTCCTGGCCGGCGACGAGTCCTGGCTTGACCGGTGGCGCCGGTGGACGGACGCCGACACCATGATCCTGGCCCCGGCACACTTCCCGGTCGAAGTCGCGAACGCGCTCCTCCGAGGCGCCAGTCTGCAGGCGCTCGAGGCCGCCACGCGGCTGGAGCGGTTGTACGCGACCGGCGTGGAGACCGCCGACCGGGGCCTGCCCGGCTTGCTGGGAGCGGTCGAGCTCGCTGCGCGTCACCGTCTGACGGTGTATGACGCGCTGTACCTGGATCTCGCGGTGGACGTGGATGCGGAGCTCGCGACGCTCGATCGAGATCTCGCCACGGCTGCCACGTCCGAGGGCTTGACCGTCGTCGGCTGATCTGGGCCGTCCCCCGACGAGGGGCTCGAGGAGGGTTGGCGAAGTTGGCGAACGTCAGGCGGGACTGCTCGCCCGAGCGGGCCGGCCCCTCGTCTCGATCGAGCCCCTGGACTAACATTGGAGGCGATGCTCGAGATCAAAGCCGCGGAACCGCTCGAAGGTCGATCCGTCCGACTGACATTGTCCGATGGGACAGTGGTCGAGCGCGACATCACGGATCTGCTCTTCGGGCCCGTCTTCGACTCGATCGCCCGAGATACGGAGCGCTTTCGACGCCTGTTCGTGAACTACGGGACGCTCGTCTGGCCCGGCGAGGCCGATATTGCGCCCGAGACGCTCATCTGGGATGGGCCTTATCCGGTGGACGAGTCCACTCGACGCCCCGAGCCGTATCTCAGGCTGCATCGGCCAAACGGCTGACCCGAACTCCACGGCGTCGCGCGCCGGATCAAGGGTTACGCCGGCACCGACCCCGAACTCAACGCCATCGCCGACGCCCTCTTCGCGGAGGAGCATCAGTGGTCCGTGCCGGCGATGGAGTCGAGCCGGAAGTTGGCCTATGCGTCGGCGAACTACTCGATGCGCAGTCGACAACCTGACGGCAAGGCAGAGCGGTAACTGGCTCGCCCGATATCAAGACCCGGCGCCCGGCGCCTGGCGCACGGCGGGTTGACGTGCAGATATCCTACCGAGCTCGGTTCGCGCTTCGTGGCGCGCCGTGCGGAGCTGGTCAGGCGGCACCCTCAGCGACACGCCGCGGCGCCGCGGTCCACAGGTCGCCGTACGGGTTGGGCTCGCCGTTGTTATACCGAGCCCACATCTCGATCCGCGGGCCGGCCGACACCATGACGACGGTCCCGTCGGTCAGGATGGCGTCAAGGGCGAGGGTGCGCGGCGATCGACCGCCCTCGATCGTGGCGATGATCAGCGGCCATGCCTCGAGCGTGGATTCGAACCGGGCAAGCACCTTGTTCGAGGGGATCAATCGCAACTGGTATCCGACTGCGCCGTCGAGGAAGAACTCGCTCTTCTCACCGGGCTTTCGAGGGTGCGGACTGCCTTCCGCCTTGCTCCAGTCGATCCCACTGACGTCGGGGATGAAGAACTCGTCGTCAGGGTCGAGCTTCGTACGCATGTCGTTCGCGCTTCGTGGCGCGCCGTGCGGAGATGATGCGCGGCCGTGGGCCGCGCTCGGACGTTACCACGACGAGCAAGGTGCCGATCGACGAGGGTCCTGTGATCAAGAACCGGTCCTCATAGGCGAATCTCGGATCGGACACCCATCGAGCAAGGGTGCTGTC
>JBKJVO010000130.1:0-7298 GCA_046717305.1 Candidatus Limnocylindrales bacterium | reverse complement strand
TTTCTGGACCGCGCCGCAACGTGACGACCGCCGTGCAGGAATGCATTGACCCCTGGTCAACTCCGGCCTCGTGAAGCACGGCGCCACGCGCACTGCGGCCGCCGCACGCGGCCTACGATGGCGCCATGAGCGACGCCTCCCGGCCAACCCTCCCCGGTGCGCGTCCTGTCCGTGCCCCGCGCGGCACGACGCTCTCCTGCCGAGGCTGGCAGCAGGAGGCGGTCCTCCGGATGCTCATGAACAACCTGGATCCGGAGGTCGCGGAGGACCCGGACAACCTCGTCGTGTACGGCGGGACAGGCCGGGCCGCCCGCAGCTGGGCCGCGTTCGACGCGATCGTCCGGGAGCTGCGTCGGCTCGGGGACGATGAGACGCTCCTCGTCCAGAGCGGTAAGCCGGTCGGCGTGCTGCGGACGAACGAATGGGCGCCGCGGGTCCTCATCGCGAACTCGAACCTCGTGGGGAAGTGGGCGACCTGGGAGCATTTCCGCGAGCTCGAGCGGGCCGGCCTGATGATGTACGGCCAGATGACCGCGGGATCCTGGAGCTACATCGGGACCCAGGGGATCCTCCTGGGCACCTACGAGACGTTCGCGGAGCTGGCACGCCAGCACTTCGGCGGGACGCTCCGGGGCCGGGTGGTGCTGACCGCCGGCCTGGGTGGCATGGGCGGGGCGCAGCCGCTGTCCGTGACGATGAACGATGGCGTGTGCCTCGCGATCGAGGTTGACGAGCATCGTGCCCGCCGCCGCCTGGAGATCGGCTACGTGGATGCCCTGACCCACGATCCCGCGGAGGCGCTGGCAACCGCACGCAGATGGGCGGCGGCCGGCGACTCGAAGTCGATCGCCCTGCTGGGCAACGCCGCCGAGATCGAGCCGGCGTGGGCCGGGGCCGGGGAGCGGTTCGACGTCGTGACGGACCAGACCTCCGCCCACGACGCGCTCGCGGGCTACGTGCCGGCGGAAATCTCGATCAAGGACGCCGTGACGTTGCGCCGGGCGCAGCCGGACGAGTACGTCCGACGCTCGATGCGCTCGATGGGCGACCATGTCCGGGCGATGCTCTCGTTCCAGGAGGCCGGATCGATCGTCTTCGACTATGGCAACAACCTCCGGGCGATGGCCCAGGAGGCCGGCGTCGCGAACGCGTTCGACTACCCGGGGTTCGTGCCGGCCTTCATCCGGCCGCAGTTCTGCGAGGGCCGCGGTCCGTTCCGCTGGGCGGCGCTCAGCGGCGACCCGGCCGACATCCTCCGGACGGATCGGGCGATCCTGGAACTTTTCCCGGATGACGCCGGCCTGCGGCGCTGGATCGAGATGGCTGAGGAGCGGGTCCCGTTCCAGGGCCTCCCCGCGCGGATCTGCTGGCTCGGCTACGGCGAGCGGGCGAAGGCCGGCGTCGTTTTCAACGAGCTCGTCCGGACCGGCGAAGTCTCCGCCCCGATCGTGATCGGGCGGGACCACCTTGATTCCGGGTCCGTCGCATCACCGAACCGCGAGACGGAGGCGATGCTCGACGGTTCGGACGCGGTGGCCGATTGGCCGCTCCTCAACGCGCTGGTAAACACCGCCGCCGGCGCGACCTGGGTGAGCATCCACCACGGTGGCGGGACGGGGATCGGATACAGCCAGCATGCGGGCATGGTCGTCGTCGCGGACGGTACGGAGCTCGCGGCGCGGAAGCTCGAGCGCGTTCTCACGACGGATCCCGCGATGGGCGTCCTCCGCCACGTCGACGCGGGCTATGAGCACGCGATTGAGATCGCGCGCGAGCGCGGCATCCACGTCCCGATGCTGGATGTGCCTCGTGAGGACGGATGACCAGGGACTGGCACCCGTAGCGTCGGCGCGCGCCCGGGAGCGAAGTTGTTTGCGTCACGCGCAACGTCCGCGGACATCGCCGGAGCCACCATGGGCAGGGCGAGGAACGTCACCTGCGATCCGAATACGCTGACCGCCTCCGCGGTCCAGAGCTTCAGAAAGCCGGGGTGGCGGATCAGGCTGCGGCCGGCTGGCGCGGACAACGGACTACCTCCGACGGGCGTCGAGGTGCTGGAACTGGGCGTCGCCACGCCCTGACGCGGCGGCAAGGTGGCAGTCTCGCCCAAGCCGCCATGAATGTCCACGCCGCGGCTGTCACGATGTGCCCGATGCTCATCGAGTCCGTCCCGAACTATTCCGAGGGCCGCCGGGTCGAGGTCGTGGATGCATTGGCGGCCGCCGCGGCGGCGACGCCCGGCGTCCATCTCCTGGACCGGACCTCCGACCCGTCCCACAACCGATCCGTCCTGACGATGGCCGGGGAGGCAGACGCGGTGATGTGGGCGCTCGAGGCGACGCTGGAGGTCGCCATCCGCGACATCGACATGGGGCAGCACACCGGGGAGCACCCGCGGATCGGCGCGCTGGACGTGGTGCCGTTCGTGCCACTCAACGACACCACGATGGACCAGGCGATCGGGTTGGCGCAGACCTTCGGTCGGCGGGTCGCGAAGCGGTTCGAGATTCCGGTCTTCCTGTACGCGCGCGCCGCGACGCGGCCAGATCGGGTCCGCCTTGCCGACGTCCGGCGCGGCGGGTACGAGGGGCTTCGCGACGAGATCGCCACGAACGGCCGCGAGCCGGACTTCGGGCCGGCCAGGACGCATCCGCGAGCCGGTGCCATGGCGGTCGGCGCCAGGCCGTTTCTCATCGCCTGGAACATCAACCTCGAGTCGGCCGACGTCGAGCTCGCGAAGCGGATCGCCCGCCGAGTCCGTGAATCCGGGGGCGGTCTTCCGGCGGTTCAGGCCAATGGGTTCATGATCGAGGAGCTCGGCTGCGCCCAGGTGTCGATGAACCTCCTCGACTTCGCCACGACGCCGATCTGGCGAGTCTGGGAGGAGGTGGAGGCCATCGCCGCGGAGGACGGCGTGCGCCTCCGCGAATCCGAGTTGATCGGCCTGGCGCCGCTGGCCGCCTTCCTGGGCGTCGCGGCGCACGCCGGGGCCGCCGTCGACGCACCGGTCGAGCAGCGATTTGCCGCCGCCGCCGAGGCGATCCGCCTGCGGGACCCTGACCCGATGATGGCGCTCGAGCTCAGGCTGGACGCGGCGCGTGCTGCCGACGCAGCCCGCGGCGCCGACGCCCCGAGCGGCGCCGACGCGCCCAACAGGCTCGGTTCGTGAGCGCCCTGCGCCTGATCCAGGGCGGACGTGCGGCGGAGGGCCTCCCCGGGCTCATCGTGGAAGGCGCCATGGAGATCGCGACGCTGGCCGGAGGGCTCCGGCGGGGTGCAACACAGGATGAGCCGGCAGTCCTCACGGCACCGGGCGGCGACGTCGCCGCGGAGGGCGCTCCGGTCATCGCATGCTGGGAGGGCAGAATTCTCGCGGTCGGCCCTCGCGCCGAGCTGGAGCGCGCGCTCGAGGGCGGCGGCTACCCGTTGTCACGGTTCGCGCGCCTCGATGCAGCCGGCGGCACGATTACGCCCGGCCTCGTGGACGCGCACACGCATCTCCTCTTTGCCGGGTCCCGCGAAGGCGAGCTTGTGCTCCGCCAGCGGGGGGCCGGGTACCTGGACATCCTCGCCGCGGGCGGGGGGATCCTGTCCACCGTCGCGGCGACGCGCGAGGCGACCGCGGAGGCGCTGGAGGAGCACGGGCGTCGCTGGCTCGGCGAGATGCTCACCCACGGCACCACGACGGTCGAGGCGAAGTCCGGCTACGGCCTTGACCTTTCGACGGAACTCCGACTCCTGGAGGTGGCGTACCGGCTCGGCCAGGCCGGCCCGATTGACGTCCTGCCCACCTGGCTCGGGGCCCACGCGGTCCCGGCGGAATTTCGATCCCGCCCGGCCGGGACGGAGGCGTACGTCCGCCACTGCATTGACGAGCAACTGCCCGGGGTGGCCGCCCAGGGCCGGGCGCGCTTCGCGGACGTCTTCTGCGAGGCCGGTGTCTTCAGCCCGGACCAGTCGCGGCGGATCCTGGAGGCAGCCGTCCGCGTGGGGCTCCAGCCCCGCTTGCACGCCGACGAGATCGCGCCGAGCGGCGGCGCGGAGCTGGCGGCCGAGATCGGCGCCTTGAGCGCGGACCACCTCGCGGCACCATCACCGGAGGGAATCGCGGCGCTTGCCCGCGCGGCGGAAGGGGAGCACCCGGTCGTGGCGACCCTCCTGCCGGCGACGACGTGGTTCCTCATGCACGACAACTTCGCGCCGGCTCGGACGCTCATGGAGCGGGGCGTGCCGGTGGCCCTCGCGACGGACTTCAATCCCGGCACCTCGCCCACGACGAGCCTGCCATTCGTGATGACCGTCGCCTGCCTCGAGCTGAAGCTCACCCCGTCAGAGGCCCTCGCGGCCGTCACCATCAATGCGGCGCACGCGCTCGGGCGCGGCGACGAGATCGGGTCGATCGAGGCGGGGAAGGCGGCGGACCTCGTCGTCTGGCGTGTCCCGACGCACCGCCAGCTGCCGTACTGGCCGGCGGCGGACCTGGTTCGATCGGTCGTGAAGGGCGGGCGCGTCGTCCTGGAGCGGGCCCCGGCCTGATCTCCTCAGACCTTGCCGCGCGACTCCAGGATGACTGCGATGACGTCCGTGGGGAGGGTCGAGATCGAGACGGACAGCTTCGGCTGCGGCACGGGCGTCCCGCCCATCTCATGGAAGAACTTCGTGACCGCCTCGACGCAGTCCGCCTCGTCCGGGCAGACTGGCATCGCGACGACGATCTTCGGATCGAGCTGGGCAACGAGCTCGGCGGCCCTCGTGGCCGACAGCGCGCCCCCGATCGGCACGCAGGCGATGTCAACGCTGCCGATGTCGCCGATCTTCTCCTCGGTCAGGAGATGGCCGATGTCCCCGAGGTGGATCGTGTGGAGCCCGTCAAGCTCCATGAAGAACGCGGTCTGGCGTCCGCGAATGGCCCCGCGCTGGTCGTCGCGGTAGGTCCGGACGCCGGTCAGCAGGACCTCCTTGACCTCGAACTCGCCCGGGCCGTCCAGGCTGAACGCCTCCTCCAGGCTGGCCGGGATGACCGTCCCGCCATCGCGCGTGCGGCGGCCCTTGGCCTTCGGGAGCGGCTCGTCGTCGGCGTGGCTATACGTGGTGATGTCCCCGGTGATGCCGCGGCCGGTGGGCCCAACGATTGCCGGGTAGGCGTCCGCGACGACGACCGCGTCGCGGCCGCGAAGGCGGATGCAGGTCCGCCCGTACCAGGTGATCTCCACGCGGTCGATTCTGACACACGCCGCTTCGTGCCGCGTTCACGGGCGCTCATCACCGGATCATCCGTGCGCCCACATCAGACAGACGTCGTGCAACGGCCGCCACTGCTATGCCGCCATCCGCATCAGCAGTGCAGGAGCGTCTCGGCGAGGCGACGGGCCGGACGAACCGGTGCCGATGCAACCGTCCGGAAAAGGGAGGACCGGAGACGCCTGCCCAATTGGCGCCTCCGGTCGGAGGGAGGGAGGATGGGAACCTCGAGGGTTCGGTCCGAGGTGAAGGCTACGGATCATGGGTTCAGACGGGAGACTCGAGTCGGTTAAGAAACGCACACTCTCGGTGGCGCACGACCGCGTCGGAGCCCCCATCGGATCGGGCGCGCAAGCCCGCGCGATGTCCGGCTGTACGATCGGCCTCGTGCTGAACCGAGCGACTCGACGCTTCGCCGCGCTTCTTGTGCTCGCGGCCCTCGTCGGTGGCTGCACCGGCGGCGACTCGACGCCCACGCCGACGGACGCTCGACCGAGCCCCAGCCCGACGACTGCGCCGGATCCCCTCGAGGTCTATCGCGCCATCGCCGCCGACATCGTGAAGATCCGGGGCCTGGACGCGCCGGCGCGGGCAGAACCCCAGGTCATCGATGCCGAGCAACTCCGCAGGAACTTCGAGGCCGAGTTCGACACGTCGAACCCGGAGGCCCAGATCCTGATCGCCGAGCGGATGTACAAGGCGCTCGGCCTGCTCCCGGAAGCAGGATCGCTCCGGGACATCTACCTGGACCTCCAGACCAGCCAGGTCATCGGGTACTACGACCCCTCCGTGGACGAGCTGTTCATCGTCAGCCGATCCGGTTCGCTCGGCCCGCTCGAGCGTGTCACCTATGCCCACGAGTTCACGCACGAGCTCCAGGATCGGCGCTTCGACCTCGAGTCGCTGGGCCTGGAGGAGGCCACGGACGAGAGCGATCTGGCCCTCGCGATCCTGGGTCTCGTGGAGGGCGACGCGGTGAGCGTCCAGACGGCCTGGATGACGGCGCATCTGTCCGCCGGCGAGCTGGCGCAGATCGCCGCGCAGGCCGCCGACCCGGAGATGCTGGCGATCCTCGCCCGCACCCCGGCGATCCTGCTTGAGACCTCACTCTTCCCATATCAGGCGGGCGCGACGTTCGTGAACACGCTGATCGCCCAGGGCGGATATGACGCCCTGAATGCGGTATATGGAAACCTGCCCGCGTCGACGGAGCAGGTGATCCACCCGGAGAAGTACCTCGTGGGTGAGGCACCCGTGGACGTCAAGTTGCCGGGCGACCTCGCGGCTCGATTTGGGTCCTCGTGGACACTCGACGCACAGGACACCCTCGGGGAGCTCCAACTCCGGGTCTGGCTTCGCGAGGGTGGGCTGGCCGGTGATGCCGCCCGCCTGGCGGCCCAGGGTTGGGGCGGCGACCGAATCGCCCTGCTCGCGGGCCCGGGTGGGGCGGGCGACGTGCTCGTGCTCATCACCGAGTGGGATTCCGCGCGCGACGCGACCGAGTTCGGGGCGGCGGCGGAGTCCGTGGTGCCCGGTCCTGGGCGCGGCGGCACCGTCGTCACGGTCGGCCGGCGCGTGGCGATCGCGATCGGCGACATCGGGCCCCAGGGCGCGGCGCTCGAGGCGATCCTGGAGGCGCTCGCCGCCGGCTGAGGGCTCCAACAGCGGCCGCCGGAGGCGCCGGACCGCTTACATCGCCTCGGGCGCGGAGATTCCCAGCAGGCCGAGTGCGTTGGCGAGCGTGATCCGGGTGGTATCGACCAGCGCAAGCCGACCCGCGGAGCGCTCCGGGTCCGACGGATCCACGACTTTCGCGTCGCGGTAGAAGGCATGGAACGCCGTTGCCAGCTCCGTTGCGTAGGTCGTGATGCCCTGCGTTTCCTGGGCCGCCGCAGCGTCCTCCACGACCTCCGGATACCGGGCGACGATCCGCGCGAGCGCGGCCTCCGGGCCTCCCGCGAGGGCACCGGCAAACGAGATCGCCGTCGGGAGCCCGACTTCGACCGCCTTTCTGAGGATCGAGGCGATTCGCGCGTGCGCGTATTGCACGTAGTAGA
>JBKJVO010000129.1:0-5530 GCA_046717305.1 Candidatus Limnocylindrales bacterium | reverse complement strand
GCGTGGCCGTCCCCGACATCCGTCGAATCCACTGCCCGGCCGAGCGTGGACGGGCTCGACTTGATGAGCCAGGTCGATCAGCCCACGGGAGGTCCCTGTCAATGACGTCCGTGGGAATCACAGCTAGGCGCTCTCGGCGCGCTGGGCGAGCCACTCCTCGTAGTTCGTCTCGTCCACGCCCTTGTCGACGTCCGACTTCGTGAGGAGGAGCGGGGTCCGGCCGTGACGGATCGTCTCCTCGGTGATGATGCATTTACGGACGTCAGTGCGCTCCGGGATGTCGAACATCACCTCGAGCAGGGCCTCCTCGACGATGGACCGGAGCGCCCGCGCGCCGGTCTTGCGGTCCAGAGCGACATCCGCCGCGGCCTGGAGGGCTCCGGGCGTGAAGACCAGCTCCACCTTGTCGAGCGAGAGGAATTTCTGGAACTGCTTCGCAACCGCGTTCTTCGGCTCCACGAGGACCCGGACCAGGTCCTCCGCCGTGAGCGCGGAAAGCGTGACGATCACCGGCAGGCGGCCGATGAACTCGGGAATCAACCCGAATTTCAGGAGGTCTTCCGGCATCAGCTTCTGGAGAATCCGGGCGCGATCGATCGCCGATGGCGCCGCGTCCGATCCGAACCCGATCGCGCGCTTTCCGACCCGCTCCTCGACGATCTTCTCGAGGCCGTCGAAGGCGCCGCCGCAGATGAACAGCACGTTCGTGGTGTCGATCTGGATGAAGTCCTGGTGGGGGTGCTTTCGCCCGCCCTGCGGCGGCACGTTCGCGACCGTTCCCTCGAGGATCTTGAGAAGCGCCTGCTGGACGCCCTCGCCCGACACGTCCCGGGTGATGGACGGGTTGTCCGCCTTGCGGGCGATCTTGTCGATCTCGTCGATGTAGATGATCCCGCGCTGCGCCCGCGCCACGTCGAAGTCGGCTGCCTGGATGAGGCGCAGGAGGATGTTCTCGACGTCCTCGCCGACGTAGCCGGCCTCCGTGAGCGAGGTGGCGTCAGCGATGCAGAACGGCACGTCCAGGACCCGGGCGAGTGTCTGGGCAAGGAGCGTCTTGCCGGAGCCGGTGGGCCCGACGAGGAGGACGTTCGACTTCTGGAGCTCGACGTCGTCGATCGCGTGGCCGGCATTGACCCGCTTGTAGTGGTTGTAGACGGCGACGGAGAGGACCTTCTTGGCCTTCTCCTGGCTGATCACGTACAGGTCCAGCGAGTCCGTGATCTGCCGGGGGTTCGGGAGCTTGGAGGCCGCGGCCTTCACCTTCGGCTGCTCGAGCAGCTCCTCCTCGATGATCTCCTGGCAGAGGTTGATGCACTCGTCGCAGATGTAGACGCCCTGGCCCGCGATCAGCTTGCGGACCTGCTCCTGGCTCTTGCCACAGAAGGAGCAGCGGTATGGGACCTTGGGGCCCTTGGAGCTGCTGCTGGTCGTGCTCACGCGCCTGCCTCGTGCATCCGTCGCTGGGTGACCCGGCCTGCCGCCGGGATCAGCCCTTCGACTTCTTGGTCTCTGGGGCCGGGGCCTCGGCGACCTTGCTGCCCGCGCCGCCGGCGAGGCCGGCGACGTGAGCCTGCGAGATCAGCGAGGACCCCTGGGCCGTGTAGACGGCGTCGATAATGCCATAGTCCCTGGCCTCGTCGGGCGACATGAACCGGTACCGATCCGTGTCCTTGGCGATCTGCTCGAGGGGCTGGCCGGTGTGCCGAACGAGGATCTGATGATTCAGCTGGACGAGGTGTTCCCACTCGCGCATCTGGATGAGGGCGTCCGGGGCGTTGCCGCGGAACCCGCCGGAGCCCTGGTGGATCATGATCCGGCTGTGCGGCAGCGCATAGCGCTTGCCCTTCGCGCCGGCCGCCAGGAGGACCGCAGCCATCGACGCTGCCTGGCCCAGGCAGATCGTGCTGACCGGTGCCCGCATGTACTGCATCGTGTCGTAGATCGCGAGGCCGGCCGTCACGACGCCCCCGGGCGAGTTGATGTACAGGCTGATGTCCTTCTCCGGGTCCTCGGATTCGAGGAACAGGAGCTGCGCGATCACGAGGTTCGCAAGGTGATCCTCGATCACGTCGCCGATGAAGATGATCCGCTCCTTCAGCAGGCGCGAGTAGATGTCGTAGGCGCGCTCTCCTCGGCTGGAGGACTCGATGACCATCGGGACGAGCATGTCGGGCTCCTGTCGAACGGGTTCGGGGGACTCAGCCGGCCGCGACCGGGGAGGCGTCGGCCTCCAGGATCGCGCCGGGATCGGTGGCGGCGATGGCGTCGATGGCGGCATTGGCCTCCGCCGCGCTCGAGGCGATGCCGCTCGGGGCGTCCTCCTCGAGGTGCGGGATGGCCGGGTGATCCGGATGCGCCGCGAGCCAGGCACTCACGAGCTGCTCCACGACGCGGCTTCGGCGGAGCGTGCTCCGGATGAAGCTCCGGCCGCGCGCAGACTCGAAGTAGGTGACGGTCTTCCGATCGTCGCCGTACCGCTCGCGGGCCCGCACGACCTCCGCATTGACGTCCGCCTCGGAGATCACCACGCCCTCCGCCTCTGCAATCTTCGAGAGGACCAGGAGGACCTTGACCCGCTTCTCGGCGTTGGGGCGGAAGTCGGCGTGGAGATCCGCCTCGGCCTTGTCGACGACCTTGAGGTAGGCCTCTTCCGAGATCCCCTGCCGGGCCAGCGACGCCCGGAACTCGTCGTGCATCACTTCGACCTCCTGGTCGAGGAGGATGTCCGGGAGTTCCAGTGTGGCGTTCGCGACCGCGTAGTCGATGACCTTGTCCGAGAACTCGTGGCGCGCCCGATCGAGCGCGTTTCGCTCCAGGCGGGCCTTGATCTCGACCCGGAGGCCGTCCAGATCGGGGTAGGAGCCGAGCGACCGGGCGAACTCGTCGTCCACGGCCGGCGGGACCTTCTCGCGAAGCTCCTTCAGGTCCACCTCGAAGTGGGCGACCTGGCCGGCGAGGCTGGCCTCGCCGTAGTCCTCGGGGAAGGTGATGTCGAATGCCGTCGAGTCGCCCGCCTTGAGGTCCATGAGATGGGCCTCGAAGCCCGGGATGAGGCGCTCCTGACCCAGGATGATCGGCATCCGCTCGGTCGAGCCACCGTCGAACGGGACGCCGTCGCGCGTCCCCACGTAGCCGATCACGGCGTAGTCGCCGGCCTCTGCGCCTCGCTCCTCCACGGGGGCGAGCGTCGAGTTCTGGTCAGCGAGCTCCTCGATGACCTTCTGCACCTTCACCGCATCGATCGTCTCGATCTCCGGCCTGAAGTTGAAGTTCCCGTAGTCGCCGAGCTTCACGTCCGGCCGAACCTGGACCGTGGCGGAGAAAATGACGGGCTTGCCCTCCTCGGCCTGCTCAATCGACACGTCGGCGTTCGTGAGCGGCGCGATGTCGTGCTCGACGAGCGCGTCGCGGTAGGCGCGCTGCACGAGGTGATCCATCGCCTCGTCGAGGATGGCCGGGGCGCCCACGGCGCGCTCCACGATCGGGCGGGGGGCCTTGCCGGGGCGGAACCCGGCGATCCTCGTCCGGCGCGAGATGTGCCGGACGGCCTCGGCGATGGCCGTCGTGAGCTGCTCGGCCGGAAGCTCGAACCGGAGCTTGAGCGAGCTCCGGGGCGCGGGGGTGACGGTGTTGGACATCGCCCGGAAGTATACGGGCGAGCCGCGGAGCCGCCCGGCGAGCCCGCGGACGGAGTTGCGTCGGGGCACCGGGGCACCGGACCTCGGGAACATCGTAATTTCGTCGTTTCCTTGCGCCCGATGCAAATTCCCGATCCGTCATCGCATGTGGCGCAAACGACTCCGCACCCGCAGGCCGGTCCATGGATTCCCTTGCGCGTGCCGCAACAAATGGCCACTCAAGCGACCCGGGGCGCCTCGACCGCCGCCATCCGGGCTCGCGTTTTGCGTCAAACGCAAGATTCGGACGAATCTGCGCTCACCAGGATCCCTCGTCGCCCGGTTGCTTGCGTGTGACGCAATGCAGCTCTGGCGCAGCCTTGGCCTCGAACTCACCGGCGATGAGCCCGGGCAGTGGTGGTGGGCGAGGTCGGGGTCTAACCGACACGCCCCTCACGGGGCACCGACTCCTAAGGCCGGCGCGTCTGCCATTCCGCCACTCGCCCGCGGGGAGGATACCGCCGCGGCAGGCGCGAGGGGCGGCGCGAGGGCCGGGGCGAGGGCCGGGGCGAGCGGCGGGACGGGCGCGTCAGCCTTTCGGCTTCTTCTCCGTGGCAGACGCGTTCATCCGGGCCCGGGCCTTCCGCAGCCCCTCGGCGAACGATGGGCCGTCGGGGTCGAAGAGGCGTTCGGCGAATTGGCGGCCCGCGCGCGCCGACGCCGGCCGCAGCAGATTGGCGACGAGCCCTCCGGCAAGACCCACGAGACCCGCGAGGTCGCGTTCCCGGCGAACCGGGGCGCGCTCTTCGAGGAACGCCGCGAACTCGCGCTCCAGCGTGGCACGAATTCGGTCTCCGTCCGGTCCAAGCTTCCGAAGCGCGGCTTCCACCTCATCTGGGAGCATGGACTTCGGCAGGTCCGCGCCCTTGCCGAAG
Source organism: Candidatus Limnocylindrales bacterium (assembly GCA_046717305.1). GTDB lineage: Bacteria > Chloroflexota > Limnocylindria > Limnocylindrales > CSP1-4 > UBA5189. Next base: position 978 of record JBKJVO010000129.1, on the reverse strand, counting down.
ATGGCCCGGCGGACGCCCCGGAACAGCCGCTTTGGGCCGCCGAGAAGCAGGAAGGCGGCACCGGCCGCAGCGGCGCCGACCTTGGCCGGCTCCCGGCGCAGGCGCGCCGGGATGTCCAGCGCGGCACGCCCGGCGGCCTCGAGGCGGACGACCTCGTCCTCGAGGCCCTCGCGAGCGGCTAGGACTTCGGTCCGAGCGGCGTCCGTTGGCGCACCCACTCGATCGTCTCCTTCGTGGTCTCGATGGTCGTGGACGGCCAGAACCGCGCCTTCAGGGCATCCGTGTCCACGCCGGTCCGAGCGACGCCCATCCCCATTGCCACCGGCCAGGCCAGGAGCCATACGAACGCTCCGAGCCCGCCGGCGACCTGGCGATCGACGTGCAGGACGACCCCCAGGGTCAACCCGACGACGATCCCGATCACTGCGGCGGCACCCAGCTGGAGCCCAAGGCGAGCGCCGCCGATGCCGAGGGCGACAAGGACGGCCAGGACCGCGATATCCAGGAGGAGGAGTCCCCCGAGGAGCACCCCCCAGCCGATGGACCCGAGGAGCCAGTCGCCCAGGAAGAGCAGGCCACCGATCGGCAGCAGGAATCCAGCCAGGAGGAGGACACCGAACGCGAGTCCGCCGAGCAGCGCCACCCGGCCGACCTCGCCCATGATCTCGCCTGCCTCGGCCTTCGCGAGCTCAATATGCGCGGTGGCAACGCGTCGCACGGCGGCGATCACCGCGGCGATCTGCGCGCGCAGGCCCGGTGGGTTGGTCGCGTCGCTGCGTGGGTCGGGTTCGTCGCCGGCTGGGTTCATCGGGTCCGGGTCGGTCGCCACGGCTCCTCCGGGTCGTCGAGCCGCGCGGCGTCTCCGGGCGGCGGTGCGCGATTGTAGCAGCGGCTGATTCCCGAGCCCACCGTCCGAGCGGCCTATCGACCCCGGGCCGGAGGTCCCACGACTCCGCTACGCTCCCCTCGATGCGCCCG
>JBKJVO010000128.1:0-25248 GCA_046717305.1 Candidatus Limnocylindrales bacterium | reverse complement strand
AATGGGCTGCTTCCAGTGGGGCCTGCCGTGGGACGATGTCGCGGTGAACGTCGCCCCGTCCATGCCTCGCACGGTCCTCGCCGCAATCGCGTCGCTCGCTGCCGTCGCGGCATTCGCCTGGCCGGTGGCAGCGCACGGCACGGTGCCGCCGGGGCCGCCGAGCGTGGCCACGCTGGCCCTCGGTTGGGCGTTCGAGCCGGTCCTCATCCTGCCGCTGGTCGCCGTCGCGATCGGCTGGTGGCGGCTCATCGGGCGCGTGAACCGCGCGCACCCTGAACATCCCGTCCCGCGACCGCGACGCTGGGCGTTCCTCGGCGGCCTGCTCGCGATTGCCGTCGCGCTGCAGTCGGGGATCGAGCGCTACGACACGACGCTGTTTTCCGTCCACATGGCCCAGCACCTGCTCCTCACGCTCGTGGCACCGCTCCTGCTCGCCCTCGGCGCCCCGATCACGCAGCTCATGCGGGCTGCACCTGCGGTCATCAGGAGTCGCTGGATCCTGCCGGTCCTTCATTCGCTGCCGGTCCGGGTCCTGGCGCACCCGGTCGTGGCCTGGCTCGTCTTCGTCTCCGTCATGTGGGCGACGCACTTCTCGCCGCTCTTCGACCTGTCGCTGGAGATGCCGCTCGTTCACGACCTTGAGCATGGGCTCTATCTCGGGGCTGGGCTCCTGTTCTGGTGGCCGGTCGTGGCGCTCGACCCCGCGCCGTACCGCATGGGCCACCCGGGCCGAATCCTCTACCTCTTCCTCCAGATGCCCCAGAACTCGTTTCTCGCGATGGCCATCCTGTTCGCGGACGCGCCGCTCTACAGGCACTACGTCACGCTCGGGTCGCCCTACGGGATCGACGCCCTGGCTGACCAGCGGCTGGCCGCGGGCCTGATGTGGTTCGTCGGGGACGTGATCTTTCTCGCCGTCCTCCTCGCCGTTCTCGCCGGGTGGATGCGGTCCGAGGAGCGGGGCACCGCCGCCGCCGAGCGCCGCGCGGACGGCGAGCGCGCCCAGATCCGGGAGCGGGAGGCGGTCCACCGGCAACGACGGGCGTCCGGGGCACCACCGCCGACACCGCCGCCGACATCGACGACGGCAGGTCAGTCGGCGACGACGGCAGGTCAGTCGGGGACGGGCGAGGCGAGCAGCTCGCGATAGCGCGCCGGGTCCACGTTCCCGCCGCTGACGACGGCGACGACCGTGCCACGGAGGCCGGGCATCCCCAGCTCGGCAGCGTGGAACCTGGCGGCGGCGATGGACAGGGCGCCGGATGGCTCAACGACGAGCCGGCTCTCCTCGGCGGCGAGGCGGACCGCGGCCGCGATCTCCGCCTCGGTGACCGTGACGACACCGTCGAGCAGGCGCGAGAGATGGTCGAACGGTCGTTGCCCGAGCGCCTGCGTCCGCGCGCCATCGGCAATCGTCCGGGCCGTCAGGGCACCGTCCCAGCGGATGATCCGGCCCGCACGGAGACTCTCGGCGGCATCCGCCGCGAGCTCCGGCTCCACGCCGACGACCCGGGCGCCCGGATGGAGCGCCTTGACTGCCGTCGCGACGCCACTCGCGAGCCCGCCCCCGCCGATCGGTACGAGGACGAGCTCGAGGTCGGGGACGTCCTCCGCGATCTCGAGGCCGCAGGTGCCCTGTCCCGCGATGATCCGGTCGTCGTCGAAGGGTGGGATCGGCACGAGGCCGCGCTCCGCGGCGAGCTGCGCTGCGATCGTCTCGCGGGCGCTGCTTTCCACGCCGACGGTCACGATCTCGGCACCGTCCGCCTCAACCCGCGCCCGCTTCACGGCCGGTGCGTCCGAAGGCATGACCACGACGGCATGCGTCCCGATGAGCCGAGCCGCCCGCGCCACGCCCTGAGCGTGGTTCCCGGACGAATGGGCGACGACGCCGCGACGCAGCTCATCGGCCGTCAGCTGGGCGATCGCGTTGTAGGCGCCGCGGATCTTGAAGGCCCCGATGGGCTGGAGGGACTCGGCCTTCAGCAGCACGCGGGGCGGGCCGGGCGAGAAGGGGACGAGCGGCGCGCGGATCGCGATGCCCCGGAGCCGGACGGCGGCCTCGCGAATCGCCTCGATGCCGACGAGCGGTTCGCTCACCGCCCCGCGGCCCGGGCGCAGGCGATGCAGGTCGCCACCCACGGGAGGGCTTCGAGGCGCTCCGGCGCGATCGGCCGGCCGCAGTTGCGGCACGTGCCGTACGTGCCGCCCGCAAGACGCTCGAGCGCATCCTCCACCTGGCGGAGCTGGACGCGCTCCCGGTCCCGGAGCGCGAGGTCGCGCTGCTGCGCGAAGACGTCGCTGGCGGCGGCGGCCTGCGAGCCGTACGTCATCTGCCCGGGCCCCTCGATGGGCTCCCCGACCTCTGCACGCAGGCGCGCGGCTTCCGCCTGGAGGACGGCCTGGACGGTGGAGGAGTCCTGAGGATGGTCCATGGTGGCCGTGATCCTAGCGCGGCCCGCGCCAACCGGGGCGCCGTCGGGGGCTGCGGACGGGCGCCTCGTCAGCGCGTGACGCCCGCCGCCGCCCCTCCCGAGATTCGCTGCGCGAGATAGACGGGGATGATGCTGATCAGCACCAGGACGAGGGCGACGACGTTCACGACCGGCAGCTCGGTCGGGCGCTGGATGGCGGCCAGGATCCACATCGGGATCGTCTGCGTGCCGGCCCCGGCCGTGAAGTTCGTGACGATGATCTCGTCGAACGAGAGGGCGAAGGCGAGGAGCCCGCCGGACAGGAGTGCCGTCCCCAGGCCCGGGAACGTGACGCGCCGGAAGGTGGTCCACATGTCGGCGCCCAGGTCCGCCGAGGCCTCCTCCGGCGATCTCGGCATCCGGCGCAGCCGAGCGACGACATTGTTGTAGACGATCACGACGCAGAACGTGGCGTGGCCGACGACGATCGTCAGCAACCCGAAGTCGATCCCGAACGTCACGAAGCTCGTGCGCAGCGCGATCCCGGTGACGACCCCCGGAAGCGCGATCGGCAGGACCAGGAAGAACGAGATCGTCTGGCGTCCGAAGAAGCTGAACCGGTGGACGGCGATCGCGGCCAGCGTCCCGAGGATCAGCGCCAGGGCCGTCGCGAAGCCGCCCGCGATCAGCGAATTGACAACGGCCACGGAGATGGCCGGATTCGCGGCCGCCTCGGCGAACCAACCGAGCGTGAACCCAGTCGGCGGCCAGACGAGGAGGCGGCTCGGATTGAACGCATAGATTGCCAGGATGATCAACGGCAGGTAGAGGAACGTCAGGACGAAGCCGCTCGCCAGGCGGAGCGCCAGACGGACGGCGCGCGACTCAACCACCGGAGGCCTCTCTCACAGCGAATCGAAGGCGCCGAGACGCCGGGCGATCAGCAGATAGGCGGTCATGATCCCGATTGGCAGGAGCGAGTACGCGGCCGCCAGCGGGAGGTTGCCAAGGCTCGAGTTGTCGTAGATGACGTTGCCGATGAACTTCGCGTCCGCGACGAGGTCCGGCGTGATGTAGTCGCCGAGGGTCAGCGAGAACGTGAAGATCGAGCCGGCCACGAAGGCCGGAAAGACGAGCGGCAGGATCACGCGCCTGAAGGTAGTGCCGGCCTTCGCGCCGAGGTCCGCGGACGCCTCCAGGAGCGAGTTCGGAATGCGCTCCAGGCCGGCGTAGATCGGCAGGATCATGTACGGCAGCCAGAGGTAGCTGAGGACGAGCCATGCATTCGAGATCTCGTCCAGCCCCGGACTGTCGACGCCGAAGGGGCTGAGCGCCCACTCCATGAAGCCGTTGCCCTGGAGAATCGTCCGCCATGCGTAGACCTTCACGAGGTAGGCGGCCCAGAGGGGCATCAGGACGGCGATCACGAGCACAGCGCGGACACGCGGCGACGCGATCCGGGCCATGTAGTAGGCGATCGGAAACGCAAGGAGCGCGTCCGTGAGCGTGACGAGGACGGCCATGAGGAGCGTCCGAACCGCCACCGTCCTGTAGACCTCGTGACTGAGGAGGTCCCGGAACGCATTCAGGGTCCAGGCGAAGGGCTCGACACGGCCGGTGAACGCGTCCTTCTCCCAGAAGGCGTTGAGCAACAGGATCGCCAGCGCGCCCAGATAGGCAACGGCAAGCCACCCGAGCGGGCCGGCGAGCAGCAGGCGGAGCTGCAGACCGCGCCGCGGATGGAGCCAGATTGCGATCCGGCGAGCGAGCCCGGGCCCGGCGCCTGAGGCTGCGCGGGGGGTGGTCGGAGCGGACATGGATCTCCGGGGGTCGATGCTGAAAGGCTCCCCGGGTGATGCCCGGGGAGCCTCTTCGCAGTCTCAGCGATGAACGAGCCGGCGGCTCAGCCGCCGCGGAGGGCGGTCCAGGCCGCGACCCACGCGTCCTGATCCTTGCAGGCGGTACTGGCATCGGTGTCGGCGCAGTCGGCCTGCGGCGTGCTCCAGTACCAGATCTTGTCGTAGTAGGCCTGGTCGGTCGCGTGCGTCAGCTCGCAATGACCGGGCGAGATGGTCTCGGCGTAGTCACAGGCCTGCTGGCTGGTGGACGCCTCGCCGAAGAAGACGGTGGCCTGCCCGTTGGCTTCGGCCGACATCATGTGGTCCATCCACTTGTACATGCAGTTCGGGTTCTTCGCATTCTTGGCGATCATCCAGGTGTCGGACCAGCCGGTCGAGCCCTCGTCGGGCAGGACTGCCGCGATCGGTGCGCTCTCGGCCTGGAGCAGGTTGACCTGGAACTGCCAGGTGGTCCCGGTGACGACGTCGCCGGATGCGTACTGGCTGACCTGGTCGCTGTAGGATCCCCAGTAGTTGGCCCCGTTCGCCTTCTGCTTCTCGAGCAGGTCGATCGCGGCGTCGAACTGTGCCTGGGTCAGCTGGTACGGGTTCTTGATCTTGAGATCCGGCTGCTTGGTCATCAGGTGCAGCGCCGCGTCGGCGATGTAGATGGACGAGTCGTAGACGCTGATCTTGCCCTGGTAGGTCGAGCCGTCCTCCCACACGGAGTCCCAGCTCGTGGGGGCCGTGGTGATGACGTCCGTGTTGTACGCGAGCAGATTCGGGCCGCGGCCGTGCGGGACGCCGTAGTTGACGCCGTCGATGGTGTTGTGCGGCAGGCCCTTGAGGCCGGCGAATACGTTCTTGTAATTCTCGAACAAGGCCGTGTTCACCGGGGCCGCGTAGCCGCCGGCGATCAGCCGCGTCGTCGCGTCACCGGACGCCGAGATGCCGTCGTAGGCGCCGGACTGCATGAGCGACACGCCGTTGTTCGAGTCGGTCATGTTCGTCGTTGCGACCTTGCAGCTGGTTTCGGTCTCGAACCCGGTCACCCAGTCGAAGTCGGGGTAGACCTCGCCGCGCTCGGCGTAGCCGGCCCAGATGACCAGATTGAGCTTACCTTCGCCCGCGCCGATCTCCTTCGGCAGGTCGAGCGACGGCTTCGGGCTGGCCCCACTGCCGCATGCCGCCGCGACGATCGCGATCGTCGCGAGTGCGGCCAGGAAACTGCGCTGCTTCATGCTCCTCCTCCGATCGGTTCCACTCGGAACCGATCCCCACTCCATGCCTGCCGGCACGTCCGGCACGGCGACGCCTGGTCCTACCCGTCCCCGACGGGCAGATTGTGCTGGCGCTTCCAGGTGAGACGGACCGCCCGCCCCTTGGCCGAGAGCGCCTCCATCGATGAGGTCGCGAGGTTCTGCTGGGTCACGACGAGTTCGCCACCGGCATCGAGCGACACGATATACCGAGTATCCGGTCCGAGGTAGACCACATCGCGGATCGTCCCGGTGGCCGAGGCCTCATCCGGGGCTGGCGTCGAGTCCCTGTCGGCCAGTTGAATCTTCTCGGGGCGCACGGTGAAGGTGCCGTCCACGCCGACGATGGTCCGGGCGGTCTCGCCGCTCAGCAGGTTGGAGGTGCCCACGAATCCGGCCACGAACCGGGTCGCGGGTCGCTCGTAGACGTCCGCCGGCGTGCCGACCTGCTCGATCCGGCCGCGGTTGAAGACCGCGAGGCGGTCGCTCATCGTGAGCGCCTCCTGCTGGTCGTGGGTCACGTAGATGAAGGTGATTCCGACCTCCTGCTGGATCGCCTTCAGCTCGATCTGCATCTCCTCGCGGAGCTTCAGGTCCAGCGCGCCGAGGGGTTCGTCAAGAAGGAGGACCTTCGGCCGGTTCACGAGCGCACGGGCGAGCGCGACCCGCTGCCGCTGGCCACCGGACAGCTGGCCGGGCTTGCGTCGCTCGTAGCCCTCCAGCCGGACCATCGCCATGACCTCTCCGACCTGCCGGTCGCGCTCCGGTCGGGGGACCTTCCGGACCATCAATCCATAGGCCACGTTCTCGCCTACGGTCATGTGCGGGAACAGGGCGTAGTCCTGGAAGACCGTATTGACGTCCCGCTCGAACGGCGGCAGCTCCGTGACGTCCTCGCCGTGCAGGAGGATCCGGCCCGCAGTCGGCCGTTCGAAACCGGCGATCATCCGGAGCGTCGTCGTCTTCCCGGACCCGGACGGCCCGAGCATGGAGAAGAACTCGCCGTCGTAGATGTCCAGATCGATGCCGGCGACGGCGACGATCGCCTCCCCCTCGGGGGTTCCGACGGCCTTGACCACGCGGCGGCCCCGCTCGTCGTTGCCGAAGTGCTTGACAATCCCGTCCAGGCGAACCGCGACCATGCCGGACCGCGGCATCGCGGCCGCGGCGGTCACGGGCTGGGCGGGCGTCGTGATGGCCAAGCGGCTCCTCGTGCGGGTCCCGTCGGCGGTCCGAGACGACGTGGGCGCGGTTCGTGGCTTCCCCGGATCGGGCACACCGTCGCGCGATCGGGCTCTCGGATCGACCCGCGTGCGGCTGGCCCGCACTATCCGGTGGCCCGCGCCCCATGTCAAGGAAACGTCACCCGTAGACTGGCGCCGCCATGCCCGTGCCGTTCCGCCCGCCGCAGACGCACTCGAGGTTGCTGCTCCGCGGTTGCGCAATCGCCGGAACGCTGCTCCTGGGTGCCGTCCTGACCGCCTGCGACGCCGCCCCGGTGGATACGCCGGCGATCACACCCGGTACCCCCGACCAGCCTCGTGCGGTCATCATCGTCACGAAGGACTACTCGTTCATTCCGGGGGTCGTGGACCTCGTGCCGGGTGAGACGGTCGTGTTTCAGGTCGTCAACGGCGGGCTCGCGGTCCACGAGGCGGTCGTTGGCCCGATGCCGGTCCAGGAGGCGTGGGAAGCCGTCGAGGCGCCGACGGCCTCCGCTCCACCGGGCCCCACGCCCGAGGTCTCGGTGGCGCCGGATCTCGCCGGATTGCGGATCGTCGTGGCGTCCGGCGAGCGGAAGGACGTGCCATGGACCATCCCGCTGGCGGCGCCGACCGATGCCGGCGGGTGGTTCGTCGGCTGCCACATTCCGGGGCACTGGGCCCAGGGGATGGTCGTCCAGGTCCGCTTCGTGGGATCGGACGGCGCACCGCTCCTGACCCCCGCCGCAGGCACCGGTGATACCCTTCGGGCGCCCGTTCGGGCGGGTCGAAGCGCAGCGTCGCGATAGGAGTCGACGTCCCATGGCCTACGTCATTGCCGAGCCCTGCATCGACGTGCTCGACATTTCGTGCGTCTCGGTCTGCCCCGTGGATTGCATCCACTTCGAGGAAGGCGTGGACCGGAAGCTCTTCATCGACCCGAACGAGTGCATCGACTGCGGCGCGTGCGAGCCCGAATGCCCGGTGAACGCGATATTCCCGGAAGATCAGGTTCCGGCCGAGTGGTCCAACTACGTGCAGATCGATGCCACGTGGTTCACGGATCGCGGCGCGGCGCGCGTCGCCGTGGACGCCGCGAAGCCGCGCTGACGCGCGCCTGACGCCGGACCGGCGGTCCCGCGGCCGACGACGAAATCACCGGATGCCCGCTCGTCGCGAGTTCGATTGCCTGTGGTGCGGGACGCATCACGCGACCCGGAGCAACGACGACCTGGAGGGCTGGGCCCAGCTCTGCCCGGCCTGCGTGGGCCGCGCCGGCGACAACGAATTCCTGCGCTTCCGGCTGCGACGCGCGCTGGACGAGCGCACGGCCGCGTCCCGTGACCCTCGGCCCACGACCGGGGAGCGCGGTCCGGACGGCTGAGCCCCGGGGGTCGTGCGGGCGCCGCGCCCGGTCCTGCCCGCCTCGCGTGGCATACTCGGGCACATGTCCCCCCTCGCGAAACTCACGATCGCGACCGTCGGCTCCGGCGTCATGGCGGAGGCGATGATCGCCGGCGTGCTCCGTGGACGGCTCGTGGAGCCGTCGCAGATCGTGGCGAGTCACCCCCGCGCCGAGCGTCGCGAGGAGCTGGCTGCGACCCACGGCATCCGTGCGGTGGCCTCCAACATCGATGCGATTGAGGGCGCGGACGTCATCGTCCTGGCGATCAAGCCGCAGATGCTCGGTCGCGTGGCGAAGGACTTCGGTCCCCACCTCCGCCGCGGCCAGCTGGTGATCAGCGTCCTCGCCGGTGCCACGACGCGGGCGCTCATCGGTGCGCTCGGGCACGATCAGGTCGTCCGCAGCATGCCGAACACCCCGGCCCGGCTCGGCAAGGGCATGACCGTCTGGTTCGCGACGCCGGCAGTGACAGCCGAGCAGCGGGCGCAGGCGGCTGCGCTCCTCGGGGCGCTGGGTGTCCAGCTCGAGGTGGACGATGAGAAGCTCGTCGCGATGGCGACCGCGGTCTCCGGAACCGGTCCCACGTATGTGTTCCTCGTCATGGAGGCGCTCATCGATGCCGCCGTCCATCTCGGCTTCCCGCGCCACATCGCCCACGACCTGGTCATCGAGACGCTCGAGGGGAGCACGCTCTTCGCGAAGCAGTCGGGGATGCATCCGGCCGAGCTCCGCAACATGGTCACCTCCCCGGGCGGCACGAGCGCCGCCGCCCTCCACGAGCTCGAGTCCGGGCGGTTGCGGACGGTCCTGTCGGAGGCGGTCTGGGCCGCGTTCCGGCGGACGGTGGAGCTCGGGGACCAGCTGGAGGCGACGCTCGCGCCGGAGGACGGCCGGCCCAGTTGATCCACCGTCGCCGCGAGTCCGACGCGACGTCGCGCCGTCGCGGGCCGTGGGAGCCGGCAGGGAGATGAGGATTCGCCGAGCCCTCGGCGCGGCGCTCGAGGGCGCGATGCGCTCGGTTCTCCTCTATTTGTCGCACCGGCGCTTCATCGGCCGGCTCGCGACCCGGTTGCCGTTCACGCGTCCGATGGTCACCCGGTTCATCGCCGGCGAGACGCTCGAGACGGCGCTTCCCGCCCTGCGGGCGATCCACGCGCGGGGGTTCGCAACGACTGTGGACATCCTGGGCGAGTCCGTCACGTCAGAGGTCGCCGCTCTTGATGCGGCCGCCGCATACGTCGCCGCGATCCCGATGCTCGCCGACGGGGGCCTCGACCTCAACGTGAGCCTGAAGCTCAGCCAGATGGGCCTGGCCCTGGACCGCGGACTTGCGCGCGAGAACGTGGCGCGCGTCCTCACCGCCGCCGCGGCCGTCGGCGCCTTCGTCCGGATCGACATGGAGGACCACTCGACGACGGACGCGACGCTCGCGCTCTGGCGCGACCTGCGGCCGCTCATGGCCGGCTCGGGCGACGTGGGCGTCGTCCTGCAGTCGGCGCTCCGACGAACTCCGGCCGATGCCGAGGCGCTCATCGGCGAGAAGGCCCGGATCCGCCTCTGCAAGGGCGCGTACAAGGAACCGGCCGCGGTTGCGCACCAGGACAAGGCCGACGTGGATGCTGCGTATGTCGCGGTGATGGAGCGGCTGCTCGATGCAGGGACCTATCCGGCGATTGCGACCCACGATGACCGGATTGCGGACCGTGCGGTCGCCTACGCGCGCGAACGCGGCATCGCGCCGGACCGCTTCGAATTCCAGATGCTCTACGGGGTCCGGCGGGACCTCCAGGAGCGGCTGCTCCGTGACGGCTGGAAGGTGCGCATCTATGTCCCGTTCGGCGGCCAGTGGTACCCGTATTTCATGCGTCGCCTCGCTGAACGACCCGCCAACGTCGCGTTCCTCCTCGGCAGCCTCTGGCGGGAGCGCCGCGGCGGCTGACAACCGGGGCCGGCGGGGTCGCCGCCGGCCGGATCGTCTCAATCCGGCGAGGCTGCCTCCGGCCGCCGCATCGCGGCGACGATCGCGACCGCGACACCCAGCCCGATGAGGACGTCGCCGACGCTGAAGACGTTGGCCATCGGCAGCCACGCCGGCAGCGCGAAGATGTCGGTCAGCGCCCGGAACGCCGGCTCCGCGAGGACGACGCTGTTCGTATGGTCGCCGGGGCCGGCAAAGCCGGCGATGGCGAGCGCGCCCGGATCGGCCGGCATCGCGCCATCGTTCGCAGTGATCGCGACGAGATTGCTGAGCGCTCCGGCGGCCACGATCGCCATGCCCGGCATCCGCAGGTTGCGCACGACGGCAACAAAGACGGCCGCGGTGGAGGCGATGTAGATCGCCGGCCCGAGGTCGCCGGCGAAGCCGTCACCGAACGGCGTGAACAGCACGAGCTGGACGAGCAGCCCACCCACCGCGAGCGCGGCCCACCGGAATCGGAGCTGGAGGAGGCCGTCCATCCTGCCTCGAAGGAAGAGCCCGGCGATGATCCCGATCGGGATCGCCAAGAGCATGAACACGGCGGGTCAGACGCCCCGGGCGTCGAGGATGTCGCGGAGCTGCGTCACGTGGCCTTCGAGATGGCTCGTGACGAACCGCTCGAAGAGCGCTTCGACCGAGATCGGGCCGAGCGTCTGGTGGAGTCCCTCGCGCCCGGTGTCGGCCCTGGTCAGCTCGCGCATGCGTCGCGCGACACGTGCTCCGTCCGCCGCCAGGCGCGCGAACAGTTCCCGGAGCGGCACGGTCCGATCACGTCCGATGACGCCAATCCGGATCGCGTCCGACGCGACGCGCCCGAACGGCACCGGCGCGCCGGCTGGCCCGTCCAGGATCCGCTCAGCCTCGCCGAGCCAGTAGGGGAGCATTTCGTCGAGATGGGCGAGGAGCTCGGGCGGGCACCAGCTCGCCTCCGCCTCCGTGCCGTACAGCTCGGCGAGCGGCCATGGGCCGGCGGCTTCAACGGGGGCCCGCAAGGCAAGAATCGCGTCAACCGCGGCCTCGAGCCGCGCCGCCTGACCGTCCAGAGCACTCATGGCTGCGCAGTGTCGCACGGGCGCGGGCAGGGGCGGGCCACGGGCGGGCCACGGGCGGGGCACGGGCGCGGGCCTCGGCGGAACGACGGGTCTACCATGGGCGGTCACTGATCCTCCATCCACCTGCACGGAGGAGTCGCGTCCATGACCGAGACGCTGTCCCGCGGCGCCGCCAACCAGGCCGGCGCCCACCTCAACAAGGACGCCTTCGCGGAGGCGAAGGACTTCCTGCCGCTCAACGGCATCGACCACGTGGAGTTCTGGGTTGGCAACGCCCGCCAGGCCGCCGCCTACTATCGCGCCCTGTGGGGCTTCACACCGATCGCCTATGCCGGCTTGGAGACCGGCGTCCGCGACCGGGCGAGCTACGTGATGCGCCAGAACGACATCACGCTCGTCCTCACGGCCCCCCTCTCGCCCGACGGCGAGATTGCCGAGCACGTCCGCCGACACGGCGACGGCGTCCGGGACATTGCCTTCGCCGTGGACGATGCCGCGGCCGCGTGGCGCGAGACGACGTCCCGAGGCGCCACATCCGCGATGGAGCCGGTCGAGCTCGACGCCGGCGAGGATGGCACCCTCCGCCGAAGCGCGGTGTGCACGTACGGCGAGGTCCGCCACTCCTTCGTGGAGCGGCGCGGCTATCACGGCGTCTTCGCGCCCGGCTACCGGAAGGTGAAGAAGCCCGCCCGGGCCGCCGCCGGCCTGTCCCTCCTGGAGATCGACCACTGCGTGGGCAATGTCGAGCTCGGGGACATGAACAAGTTCGTCGACTTCTATCGGGACGTCTTCGGGTTCGCCCAGCTCATCCACTACGACGACAAGGTCATCCACACCGACTATTCGGCGCTGATGTCGAAGGTCATGACCAACGGCAACGGCCGGGTCAAGTTCCCGATCAACGAGCCGGCGGCCGGCAAGCGCAAGAGCCAGATCCAGGAGTTCCTCGACTACTACCTCGACTCCGGAACGCAGCACATCGCCCTCCGGACGGAGGACATCGTCACCACGGTTCGCGCGCTTCGCGAGAACGGCGTCGAGTTCCTGGCGATGCCGCACGCCTACTACGAGACGCTCGCCGATCGAGTCGGGGACGTCGGCGTCCCGATCAAGACCCTCGAGGAGCTCGGGATCGAGGCCGATCGCGACGAGGAGGGCTACCTCCTCAGATCTTCACGCGCCCGATCCAGGACCGGCCCACGTTCTTCTTCGAGATCATCGAGCGCCACGGCTCCCGCGGCTTCGGCGTCGGCAACTTCAAGGCACTGTTCGAGGCGATCGAGATCGAGAAGGCCCGGCGCGGCAATCTGTAGTCGCGGGCTGACAGCTTCGTCGGCTCTGGGGCCACCGCTTCGAGTTGTCACTTCGACATCCACGGACGACTCGGCATTTCGTGTGGCAACGGACCCCGGTTCTGCGCTGGCGGTCGAGGGTGGATCGGCCGGTTCGGACCGAGGGCCGGATCCCTCAACCCGAACTTCCGCTCGATCGACGCACCGAAGCGTCCGCCCGTGTCGAGATGACACCTGGGGCGCGCCAATCGAGCGGGAGCCGGTAGATCGCCGGTCAGTCCTGGGGTGGCACCTCTCGACGCGAAGGTCAGCCGAGGCTAGCGGTCGAAGTGATAGGTGCCCTCCCAGAGGAACGTCTCCCAGTCAGCGGTGGTGACGGTCAGGTTGGCATGGAATCCGGCGAGCGAACCGGTCCCCCGGGCGAACGTGCACGTTCCGATGGCGCTCACGAAGTTGAGTGTGCAGTGCCCGGTTGTCGTCCCTGCATCGCCGGGTGTCACGAGAACGACGTGGCTGCTCAGCCGGCTGACGGGAACCGGGCCGTTGTAGAAGCCCTCGGTGCCCACACGGAGCGGACTGTTGGTGAGAGACGTTTGGACGGTGCAGTGGTCTGGGGCGTCGCATGTCTTCGTCAGGGAGATCGGCCCGAGCGGCGAGGTCGCCGACGCAGCTGGCGCCAGCATGGTGAGGGCCGCGATGGTGGCGACGATGACGAGGAGCCTTCGCACGGAAGGCATCCGATGGTGCGAGCCGCCTGCGGGGCGCTGATCTGTCGACACGTGTCCACCCTCCGAGATGTGCGACGGCTGGGGAGCCTCACCCGGGCTCGCGATGGGCCGTTGCCTGACAGACGCAGGGCGGGGTCAGCAGGCGGCCGAGCGAGCCACCCACGGCAGGCGTCGAGGACGGTCGATTGATCGGGCCGGGCATCCTGCGGGTGAAACCGACCCGCGATGGCCGACCGAGCGTCCCTCTCATCGAAGCGCCCGGACTATCCTGTCGCCGCAGGAAGGGGAGTCGTGACGATCGTGTTAGACCGACCGCGACGGACGGGGGTCTGGATCCTGGCCGGCCTATCGATCGTGGCCAGCCTTGGTTTCCTCGCCTGGCGCGTGGGCGGATCCTCCGACGGCGCAACCATCGCGTTCTACGCCGACGCGTGGACGACGGACGGCGCACAGATCGCCGACGTCGATCGGCCCGCAGTCGGCCTGGCCCCGGGCGACGTGGTCACAGCCGTCGAGGGGCGTCCCCTCGCCGCGTGGTTGGACGGCATCCTGGACCCCAGCCTGGATCGATCGGCGTTGGGCGGCTCAAACAGTGTCACGTATACGGTCCGACGTGACGGCGCCACCCTAGATGTCGCGGTCGCCCTCGCACCCGATGACATTGGCGGAACGCTGGTGGACAACTGGAGCGTCCTCCTGTTCACCGTCGTCCTCCAGCTTGTCGCCGGGTACGTCCTCTGGCGGCGCCCCGAAGCCTCGGCGGGGGTGGCGCTCGCGGTGGCCGCCGTCGGCGTCACCGGCAGCACGCTGCCGTGGCTGCTGGGGCTCCAGGTGAGCGACGTCGTGCGCGGCTGGCCGTTCCTGCTCCACGCCTTCACGGCCGGCGGCCTGTACATGCTCCTCTGGCCGGCGGGTGCACTCCACCTCCCGCTTGCCATGGCCCGTCCGTCCGAGGTCCCGAGTCGGCGCGCCCTCGCCGTGGTCTACGGGCTGCCGCTCGGTGGGTACGTCGTCGTGCTGGTGGCGTCGAGGCTGAGCGCACCGTCGTCGACCGCCTGGGTGGGAACGTGGGCGACCGTGCAGACGCTCGTGATCATCCCGACCATCGTGGCCGGGATCGCCCTGACGGTGCGAGCCTTTCGGGCGTCACCGCCGGCCGTCCGCGATCAGGTGCGCTGGGCGGCAGTCGGCGGCCTCGTCGCGACGGTCTCGTCGCTGGTCCTCCTCCTGCTGCCGCAGCTGCTGACCGGCCGACCGATCGTCCCGTGGAGCGCGGTAGGGCTCCTGGCGCTGCCGATGCCGCTGGGCATCGCCGCGGGCATCCTGCGGTACCGCCTCTTTGACATCGACGTGGCGATCAACCGGACCCTCGTCTACGGCGGCGCGACGGTCTCGATCGTTGTGATCTACGCGATCTCCGTCTCCATCCTCGGGACGTTCCTCCGGTTCCAGGGCGGCTTTTCGGCGTCGCTGCTGGCCACCGGCCTTGCGGCCGTCGTCGCGCTGCCGATTCGCGACGTCATCCAGAGGACCGTCAACCGCGTGATGTACGGCGATCGCGACGACCCGTATCGGGCGCTGACGCGACTCGGAGAGCGGCTGGACGACACGCTCGACCCGATCGAGGCGCCGACGGTCATCGTGCGGACCGTGGCGGAGTCCCTCCGCCTGCCGTGGGTCGCCATCCGGATCGGCCCGGCGGGCGATGTCGGGCGCACGATCGCGCATGGCCGGCAACCGCCGGGCAAGGTCGTGGAGGTGCCGCTTGTGTACGGCGCCGAGGTCGTGGGCGACCTGCTCGTCGCGCCCCGCTCTCCAACGGAGCCACTCTCGATCGCGGACCTGCAGCTGCTCAACGCGCTCGCCCGGCAGGCCGGCGCTGCGGTGCATGCGCTCGGGCTCACGCTCGACCTCATCGCATCGCGCGAGCGCCTCGTCGTTGCGCGCGAGGAGGAGCGGCGACGCATCAGGCGCGACCTTCACGACGGGCTCGGCCCGACCCTGGCGGCCATCGGCATGCGCGCCGAGGTGGCCGCCGAGCTTGCGGCGCGCGATCCGGCCGGAGCCGAGCGCGTCCTCGCGGAGCTCCGGGGGGAGGTCCGCGGCGCCCTGACGGACATCCGCCGACTCGTGGACGCTCTCCGACCACCGGCGCTCGATGAGCTCGGACTCATCGGGGCGATCCAGGCCCAGGCTGGCCGCCTCCGTCCCGAGCAGACCCTCGACGTGGCGGCGGCGGGGGTGCTGCCCGAGCTGTCGGCGGCGGTGGAGGTTGCCGCGTACCGGATCGCCGTTGAAGCGATGACGAATGCGGCCCGCCATGCCGAGGGACGGACGTGTCGGGTGAGGGTCTCGGAGGCAGGCGACCAGGACCGCGCGCTGGAGGTCGAGGTCACCGACGACGGTCGGGGCCTGCCGCCCGGGCTCCGGCCCGGGATCGGCCTGCTCTCGATGCGGGAGCGGGCCGCCGAAGTCGGCGGGACGTGCGTCGTCGAATCGATCGCCGGCGGCGGCACTCGAGTCTTCGCCCGCCTGCCGCTCGACGGCCGGGTCTGGAGCTAGGCTGGAGATGGATCACCAGGGCCCCTCCGAGCCGATCCGGATCCTGGTGGTGGATGACCACGCGCCGTTCCGCACCGGCCTGGAGGCCCTGCTCGGGACCATCGACGGGTTCGAGGTAGTGGGTCAGGCGGCGAGCGGTGAGGCGGCGGTCGACCGGGCCGCGGACCTTCAGCCCGACGTCGTGGTCATGGACCTCAACATGCCCGGCCTCGACGGGATCGAGGCCACCCGCCGGATCGTCTCGACGAGCCCCCACATCGCCGTTCTGGTGCTCTCGATGTACCAGGACGACGACCAGGTCTTCGGCGCGCTCAAGGCGGGCGCCCGCGGCTACCTCCTGAAGGGCGCGGACCGCGCCGAGCTCGTCCGGGCGATCCGGGGCGTCGCATCGGGCGAGGCGATCTTCGGGCCCGCGATCGCCCGGCGGCTGGCCGCCTTCTTTGCCGCCCGTCCGGCGGTGGAGGCGACGGTGTTCCCCGAGCTGACCGATCGGGAGCGGGAGATCCTCGACATGATCGCGCGGGGATTGAACAACACGGAGATCACCGGGCGGCTGGGCGTGTCGCCGAAGACCGTCCGCAACCACGTGTCGAACATCTTCAGCAAACTCCAGGTGGCGGACCGGGCGCAGGCCATCGTCCGGGCGCGCGAGGCCGGCCTGGGCGGCGAGCGACGGCAGACCTCCTAGACGGCGACGCCGCGGCCGGCGCGACCCAGGCGGATTCGTGACGGCGGTCCCATGACACCGGGACACCCCAGCGGCTACACATCGGGCGACAAGCCCGAACGGGCCGAGAGCGAGGAGGTCCACCGGCGATGACGAGAACGTTCGCGATGAAGGTCTACGCCGCCACGTACTGGCTGCTGGCCGTCCTGTTCGTGTACATCCTCGCGGTCCTGATCCTGCCGGCCCTGGACGAGAGTCCCGAGACGAAGGCGTTCCTGCCGCTGATCCTCGCCTTCCTGGTGCTCTTCGTGATCGGTGCCGGCCTGTCGACGTTCCTGCGTTCCGCGCCGCGTCGGCGCTGGCTGTGGATCGGCCTCCTAATCCCGCCGGTGCTGTTTCTCCTGATGAACGCCCCGTTCATCCCGTACCCGCTCACGCACCCGGCCGACATCGCGTTCACCGCGATCCTGCCCCTGGTCGTAGCGACGATCGTCCTGGTGGTGGCCGGGATCACCGCGTACCGCGAGGCGGGAGACCCGGCGACGCCGTCACGCAGCGGCGCCCGGGCCCGATGGGCCGTGGCCATCGTTGCCGGCGCCACCGCCGGGGCCTTCGCGACGGGCTACCTGGCGGCGAACTCCACCGGCGCCGGCGCGGCGATCGCGGCGGCCCCGACGACGACGGGGGCCCTGGTCGCCGAGGGGACGAAGTTCCTGACGACGAGCTACTCCATGACATCGTCGGACGTCCTGGGCCTGTTCGTCCAGAACAACGACTCGTTCGCCCACTCGTTCGACATCGACGCGCTCAATCTCCACGTCCAGGTCCCGGCGAATGCCACGGTCGCGCTTGCCGTGAAGCCGACTGCCGCCGGCACGCTCGAGTTCTACTGCGCGATCCCCGGTCACCGCGAGGCGGGCATGCTCGGCACGATCGACGTGCAGTAGGGAGGAAGGAGCGATGCGCTCGATCGCCCGGCAGATCCACGCCCTCGCGGCCTGGTTGTTTGTGGCCAGCATCGTGATCCAGGTGTTCCTGGCGGGGGCGGCCATCGCCAACCTCGGCGGCAGCGGCGACTTCAAGACCCACATCGAGTTCGGCTACACCGTCGTCGGACTCATCGCACTGGCGGTCGTGCTGACCGCCGTGGCGGCCCGCGTCGGACGCCGGGAGATCGGGATCAGCTTTGGGCTGCTCGTGCTGTATGTCGTCCAGACGGCGCTGCCGCAGTTCCGGGCGTCGGTTCCCGCCCTCGCCGCGCTCCACCCGGTCAACGCAATGTTGCTCTTCGCGCTCGCCGTGTGGTACGCACGACGCGCATGGCGCGAGGTGGCGCGGAAGGCGCCGGCCGAAGGCCCCGCGACGCCCGTACCCGGTGCGGGCACATCCACGAGGGAGGGAAGTGAATGGACCTGACCCCGTATCAGGACTGGCTGAGGTTCCTCCACGTCGCCGGCGCCTTTCTGTTCGCGGCCGGCCACGGCGTCTCCATGGCAGTGGCGTTCCGGCTGCGCCAGGAGCGGGAGGGCGCCCGGATGCTGGCCCTTCTGGACCTGTCCGCCTGGTCCCTCAACCTCGCGGGAATCGGACTGCTCGTGCTCCTCGTATCCGGGATCGTTGCCGGCATCGTGCGCGGCGACTTCGGGCAAGCCTGGATCTGGATCTCGCTCGTCGTGTTCATCCTCGTCGGTGGCCTCATGACGCCGCTTGCCGGGTTCCACTTCGCGGAGATCCGCCGGGCCCTTGGCCAGCGGCCCGGCAACCTCAAGGAGGACCAGCCAGATCCGGTGCCGCTGCCGTTCGAGGAGGTGGTGACCCTCACGCAGTCCCGGCGGCCCGAGTTGACCGCCGTCGTCGGTGGCGTCGGGTTCCTCGTCATCCTCTGGCTCATGATGTTCAAGCCCTTCTGAGCGGAGAACCGATGGAGCCCACGGAAGTCCCCGTCGTTGAAATCGTCGATCTCGTCAAGGTCTACCCGGCGAGCCGCGGGGGCGATCCCATCCGGGCCCTGGACGGGATCAGCGTCGCCGTCCGGGCCGGGGAGTTCTTCGGGTTCCTGGGCCCGAAGGGTGCGGGGAAGACGACGGCGATCCGGATCCTCGCCACGCTCGCCCGGGCCACCTCAGGCGTCGCCCGGGTAGCGGGCCTCGACGTCGTCCGCGACGCCGCGAAGGTCCGGGCGATGATCGGCCTCGCGATGCAGACCGTGGCCCTGGAGAACCTCCTCACCGGCCGCGAGAACCTCGAGCTCATCGGCCGGCTCCATCGGGTGCCCGGACCCGAGCTGCGGCGCCGCGTCGACGAGCTGCTGGAGCTGATGAACCTGACGGCCGCCGCCGGCCGCCTGGTCGGGACGTACTCCGGCGGAATGCGGCGCCGGCTCGATCTCGCCAGTGCGCTGGTCCATCGGCCCGCCGTGCTCTTCCTGGACGAGCCGACCGAGGGACTGGACCCCCAGAGCCGGACGGCGCTCTGGGAGGAGCTCGTCCGGATCAATCGGGCCGGCACCACGATGTTCCTGACGACGCACTACATGGAGGAGGCGGATCGGCTGTGCGAACGCCTGGCGATCGTGGACGCCGGGCGGATCGTCGTCGAGGGCAGCCCGCGCGAACTCAAGCGTTCGGTCGGGGCCGATGCTGTCGAGATCGCCCTCGGCCACACCAACGGGTCCGAGACCCTCGCGTCCGCTCAGGCGGACGCGATTGCCCGCCTGTCGGGAATCGACGGGGTCATCGCGGTCGAGCCATCGACCGTCGGCATCGCGGTCGCCGTGGCGAATGCCCACTCGGCCGTGCCAACGCTGCTTCGTCGGCTGGATGGCGACGGCGTGCGGGTGACCGGGCTGACGATGCGCGAGCCGACCCTCGACGATGTGTTCCTGCGGTACTGCGGCCGTCGCATCCGGGCCGAGGAGGCCGACCGGCCCCTCGAGACCGGCTGGTGGTAGAGCGATGAGCGCAGCGGCCGACTTCATGCGCGAGACCTGGCTCCTCGGCGGGCGATCCCTGCGGCGCTTCTACCGGGTACCCTCCAATCCGGTCTCGACCCTGCTCTTTCCCCTCATCCAGCTGTTCGTCTTCTCGCAGCTGTTCAAGGACATCGTGTCGCTCCCGGGGTTCGCCGCGAGCGGTAATGGCGACATCTCGTATCTGGACTATCTCGCTCCCGGACAGGTCACGTTCACGGTGTTCTTTGCGGTCGCATGGTCGGGCGGCAGCCTCCTCGTTGACTGGCGCAACGGCTACCTGGACAAGCTGCGGGCCAGCCCGATCAATCGCTTCGCGATCCTCGCCGGTGAGCTGGTCCCGCTCTTCCTCGAGTCGGCCGCGATGGCCGCGGCGATCCTGGTCCTTGCCGTGCTCCTCGGGGCTCACGTGACCACGGGCCTGCTTGGCGCCGCGGCGATCGTGCTCCTGGGTGGGGCGTTCGGCGTCGCGTGGGCCGGCACCTCGATGGTGCCCGCCCTGCTCACGAAGAACGAGCAGGCGACCGGGACGCTGTCGCTGCTGTTCATGCCGATCGCCTTCATGTCGACCGCCTTCGTCCCACCGGCACTCATGCCGGACTGGCTGCAGACGTTCAACGACTGGAACCCGATCAGCTACGTGATCGAGGCGATGCGCTCCCTGATGACCGTCGGCTTCGAGGGCGACGTCATCGGCAGGGCGGTGCTCGCGATCCTGATCCTGGGCGTCGTCCTCCAGGGCGCCACGCTATGGGCCTTCCGCAGGCTGACGGCCTGAGCGGCGCCCGGGGCGCGCTCGGCTGTGGGCCCGCCCTCTGGGCCGCAGCTTGATCAGACCAGGCGGTAGAGCTGCCGCGTCCCGTGGAGGCCCTTGAGCTCATGGACGCCGGCGTCCTCGAAGGCCAGATCAGACCCGTCCACGAGGTCCATGACGGTCGCCGACACGAGAATCTCACCGGGCTCGGCGGCGGCCATGATCCGGGAGGCGGTGTGGACCGCGATTCCCCGAACGTCGTCGACGGTCGCCTCCACCTCGCCGCTGTGGACGCCGGCCCGGATCTCGAGGCCGAGGCCGCGGACGGCCTCGCGGATCGCGGCGGCGCCGCGGACGGCGCGCTCCGCCCCGTCGAACTGGGCGAGGACGCCATCGCCGGTGGTCTTGACGAGTCGTCCCCGCTGCCGGTCGACGGCCGTCATCGCCTTCCGGTTGTGCTCGCCGACGAGGTCCCGCCAGCGGGCCGCACCCAGCTCGCCGGCGCGTTGCGTGGAATCGACGATATCGGTCATCACGATCGAGGCGAGGACGCGCTCGACCTGGGCGTCCTTCCCCTTGCCGTAGGTGCGCATCGCCTCGAAGTCGACGGAGATCCATGGCTCGTCGCCGACGACCCAGGCATCGTGGCCGGGCGGGATCTCGAAGACGTCACCCGGACCGATCTCGAGCTCGGTGCCGTCGATCATCTGCGCCCGGATGTGGCCGGAGATGGTCACACCGAGGTGGTGGTACTGACAGGTTGCCGTGCCGGCGAGCGCCTGGACGTCGACCGACCAGCGCCAGCCGGGCTCGTAGGTCATCCGGCCGATGACGGTGTCCTCGAGCTCGACGACCTCGACGCGGCCGCGCGGGAACGTGCGGACTTCGCTGGGTTCGGAGAATCGGCGCCGCTGGAGACGCATTGGCAAACGCCCTCGGTGGTCTTGTGGGACTGCGATCCTGACACACGAGGGCGGTTTGTGGGAGCCCCCGTCGCCGACGGGGTAAGCATCCCAACGCCCGTACTGACCTGCCCCTCGCATCGCCCGTCCCCCGGCGCGTCCCGTGCCCGTCCCCCGGCGCGTCCCACGGCGAACCGACGTTGACGGGCGCCGTGATGCTGGGAGCAGCATTTCGGGCGGAAGCGGCCCGCCAAGGTCCATCGCGCCGACCTGAGGCCGGCCGTGGGAGCACGGAGCCCCGGCGCCTCGTGCTCAGCCTGACGCTCGGACGGCCACGGCGGACGGCGAGCTCGGTGCTCGAGCCGGCCAATCCCCGGTGCAGCCCGGACTTTGCTGATGGGGGCATCACGGGCCGAGACAAGGCCGGGGGTCGCGAGCGTGAACCCAGCCGGCACGAGCCGGCACAGAGATCGGGTTGCTTCCGCCACCGGGCCGTAGACTCTTCCCGCGATGCGGATTGCCCACGTTCGCGAGCGACACGCCCCGGCCGGCGCCCCGTGGCGGCTTGCGGCCGCCCTCGGTGCCGGAGCCGCCACGAACCCAGATCCGGCCGGTTGGCTGGACCTCGAGTTGGCACGCCGCCGGTTGATCGGTGCAGACCCGCGTCGCGCCCACAACAGCGTCCTCTTCCGCCTGCCGATCATCACGCTGGACGACCACCTGGCACGCGGGCTCCGGGTGGAGGCGCTCGCCGAGATCGTCGAGGCGTTCGGCGCCGCGAGCTCCACGGTCGAGCCTGACCCTGACGACGACGCCGTCCTCGATGCGAGCGGTCTCCGGTTCGGCTCCCCGATCCTGCGGCCGCCGGCGTTCCGCGACTTCTACGCCTTCGAACAGCACGTTCGGACGATGTGGGAGCGTCGCGGCGGCGAGATCCCGGAGAACTGGTACCGGATGCCGGTCTTCTACTTCTCGAACACCTCGGAGATCCGTGGGCCGGGTGACCCGGTCTGGGCGCCCCGGGGCTCAACCGAACTGGACTTCGAGCTCGAGGTCGGCGCGCTCGTGGACACGGCCGCGTTCGATCTCCCCGAGGAGCGCGCCGAGGAGGCGATCGGCGGGTACTTCGTGCTCAACGACTGGTCCGCCCGCGACCTCCAGCGCGATGAGATGCCGGTTCGGATGGGCCCGGCGAAGGGCAAGGACTTCGCAACCTCGATCGGACCATGGCTGGTGACGCCGGACGAGCTCGCTGATGTACGAGCGGCCGGAGCCACCGGGCCGGACCTCGCGATGTCGGCCTCCGTCAGGGGTGCGGACGACCGGGAGACCACGATCTCCTCGGGAACGTGGTCGGCGTCCCACTTCTCGTTCGGCCAGATGCTCACCCGCGCCTCGGCCGACGTCCACGTCCGGCCCGGCGAGATCCTCGGCTCGGGCACGGTCGGCACCGGCTGCCTCCTCGAGGTGAAGGACTCGACGCTCGGCCGGTGGCTTGAGCCGGGCGACGAGGTGACGCTCCAGATCGAGCGACTCGGCGTGCTCAGGTCGCCGGTCGTCGCCTGTCCCACCCGCTCCACGAGATGATCGCCCCGCGGCCTCGCGTCGTCATCGAGGCGATGCTGCCCAAGGACTGGCCGGCCGTCCGCGCGATTTACGGCGAGGGCATGGCGACCGGTGTCGCGACGTTCGACACGACCGTCCCTAACTGGCCCGCCTGGGACGCGTCGCATCGCCCGCATTGCCGCTTCGTGGCGCGCGCGACCGGCGTCGTGGCCGGCTTCGTCGCCCTGGCGCCCTGCTCCGCTCGAGAGGTCTACGCCGGCATCGCCCCGGAGAGCATCTACATCGCCGCGTCCCACCGCGGCCGCGACGCGGGCGGGGAGTGGCGCGACGTGACCCTCATGGAGCGGCGGCGCGACTGAACGTTCCGCCCCCAAGCGCGCATCAAAGCTACTAGACCCGGGCCATCACGGCGCGGCTCATGGAGGCCGAGGTGGATCGAGACCTCGTGGAACGGGCCCGAAAGGGGGACCGCGACGCCTTCGCCGGCCTGGTGCATCAGGTCAGCGATCGGCTGTACGCGATCGCCTTCCGGATCCTTCGCGACACGGGTCTCGCCGAGGACGCTCTGCAGAGCGCGCTCGTCAGCGCCTGGCGGCAGCTCCCGCACCTGCGGGAGATCGACCGTTTCGACGCATGGCTCCACAAGGTCCTCGTCAACGCCTGTTACGTCGAAGTCCGTCGAAATCGCCGCTGGGCGGCCAACGTTCGGGTCCTGCCTGAATTCCAGGCGTCGACCCCGGATGAAAGCCGCGCGATCGGCGAACGCGACGAGCTCGAACGGGCCTTCCGCCGGCTCCCCGTGGACCAGCGGGCGGTCTTCGTCCTGCACCACTACATCGGGCTGCCGCTCGTGGAGATCGCCGGGACCCTCGGCATCCCCGCCGGCACGGCCCGATCGCGCCTGCACTACGCCACCCGCGCGCTTCGGCTGGCCATTGAGGCCGGCCGGGAGCCCGTCACCGAGAAGGAAGGCCTGGCATGAGCGACGAGCACCGATTCGAGCGTGACGCTCGGGCCTGGCTCGAGCTCGGACCCACCGACGCCCCGGACCGGGTCGTCGAAGCCGCCCTCCTCGAAATCGACCAGACATCACAGGAACGGGACTTCCGAGTCCCGTGGAGGTTGCCCACAATGAACTCGCCGATGCGCCTGGCTGCGACCGCCCTTGTGGGCGTCGTCGTGCTCGGCCTGATCTATATCAACCTGCCCGGCCAGAACGATGTCGGCGCACCGAGCCCGACACCGACGCTCGTGACACCCACCTCGAGGCCACAACCAACCGTGGTCGACTATTCGGCGCTCCCTGGCTGGATCCTGTTCGAACACTTCGGCAAGGCACCCGACGGCTCGACGCCCGCGGGAGTCGAATACCCACGCTCGCTCTGGCTCGTGCATGCGGACGGCACCGGCCTCCACGAGCTCGCCCCTGGTCTTCCGGCCTCTGGGAAGGGCAGCCCCGACATCTCACCCGACGGCACGACAGTCGCCTTCGGCGCCTGGGACCCCCCCGTTCAGATCTGGGAGGTCGGCATCGAAGGCGGCGATCCACGGCTGCTCTCGACGGACTGCAGCGGTCAACCCGACGAATGCATGGACGGTTCCCCGGCATACTCGGCCGACGGTGGCCGCATCGCGTTCGTGCGCTCGACCGGGACCGATCAGTCGAACGCGCTCGCGATCCTTGATCTGGGGAGCGGCAGCGTCACAATCCTGGAGTCCACGCGGACCTCGTCCCCGGACGTCTGGCTCGCGGAACCGTCCTGGTCGCCCGACGGCCTCCAGATCGTGTACCACGACGTTCATCGTGATCCGGCACAGGACGCCATCGTCGACTCCAGCATCTTCATCGTCAACGCGGACGACACCGGGCTCCACGAGCTCGCCCTGCCCGATGGGGTTCCGTATGGTGATGCGGATTGGTCGCCCGACGGCTCGCGGATCGTCTTCGACTCGTATCCGATCCACGAGTTCAATCGCGGGGGCACCATTTCCACCGTCCGCCCCGATGGGACGGACCTTCAGTCGCTGATCCCGGCCTCCAAGGGATCTGGAGCCCCAAGCTGGACGCCGGACGGGCTGCACATCATGTACTGGGGCCCGACGACCTTCTACCTGATGGATCCTGATGGTCGGAACGCACACCGCATCAATGAGCACGGGGCGCTGACCTTCTTCGGAGACACCCTCGGTTACGGCTATTACGGCTGGCTTCAACCGACATCCTGAGACCGTCCGGACCTAGACTGGCCTCCTCACGCGAGGAGGCCAGTCGCACCATGTATTACGTCCGCAACGGCAGCGTCCCGCCCCAGCGCCACACCCAGCATCGGAGGTCGGACGGCGGGCTCTACGCCGAGGAGCTGTTCGGCGTCGAGGGGTTCGCCGGTCGGAGTTCGCTCCTCTACCACCTCGTGCCGCCGACGGTGACCCACAGGATCGAGCCGGTCGGGCGCGTGGCGATCGAGGCGGCCGACGAGGTCGTCCACCGCCATCACCTGGTCAAGGCGTGGGGCCTGGAGCCACGCGGCGACGTCGTCTCCGGGCGGGTCCCGCTGTTCTTCAACCACGACGTGGTGATGGGCATCGTCCGGCCCGCCCGGCCCCAGGGGCCCCCCCCGGTTATAACCGACAGCGGGGTTGCAGAGCAGGATTTAGTAACAC